>JBGTFK010000019.1:0-6894 GCA_041747305.1 Candidatus Nitrosocosmicus sp. | reverse complement strand
TTAAGGATGCAGCAGCAACCAGTTCAAACGTAAACGCATCTACTACTTCCACTACTACCACAAAGTCCACAAATCATTAACAACTAAATAAGAAAAATCAAAGACTAAAAAAATATAGATCATTGGTTTTTCCTTTTAGAGCAAATAACTCAAGAATTTTTAAATTAATCAATACTGACATTAAATTCGCTTTTCTGACACTTGTCTTTTCCATCCATACAAGGAAACTTGATTTAAAAAAATACTCAAGGCTTAAAAAAGAACTCGCAGATAATGAATTTCATACATTACTAAAAAGTGATTTGTTGAAATAGATGAAAACTACATTAGCCTGAATAATACATTTAGAAACTTTTATAACGTAATTTTAATACCGAAACTTCTTTTTTAATTGACGCTTTATGTAGATAAGAGGGATTTGAATAATTTGTAATACAGATTCATTAAAAAACTTTAGCTATTTTCTCTTTATACCAGTTTAGTTATTGTGTAGTAGCAACGAAAAGATCGAGGATATTGTCTATTTTCTTTATATCTGCGCCATAAATTTTTCTAATATATTCAAGACCAGGTAGATTTTCTTCTTCTGAAAGGGCTTGTACTTCATCCTCTGCTATTTTTATTTTCAACCCTCTTGTAAAAGCATCATATGATGTATCTTTTCCGCAAATATGTGTATGTACTCCAGTAATTATTATGGAGTCTAAACATCCTTTTCCTAAATCCATAAAGGACAAATAATAATGAAATAACGCGAAAATTAACGGCAAGAAAATCATTTTATTCTTCAATTATAAAATTCATGTATGAACAAGAAGGTCTGGATTCACTTGACTAATGACAGAATGCTTTACAAATTCTTTTATCCTCGATTTATTAACATACATGTTGGGGATACCATAGAATGGATTAACAAAGATAATCAACACCATACTCTTGTATTCGATAAAGAAATATCACCTTATGAAATAAAAATTGGAAAGATAGACGTAAATTCATCATTATCAAAAAAATTCGATCATTTCGTTTCTAGAATAGATTACGGATGTAGTTTGCATCCTGAAGAAAGTGGTACTATAGTTATGCATTTAAAACAAAAGGAAAATTCTGCTTCTGGCGTAGAGTCGCAAAAGAATAGTGAATTATCGGAGTGTTCAAAAAATAGTGTTGATTCAAGATATCCTCCTCAATTACTTCCAATTCACTTTAATTTGGATTCTGAACTAATTACGCTCGAAAGATTTATAGATCCTCAGATTTTTGCTAATCTTTCCAAACCTCATTTTTATGAAATTCATAACAAAAAGGTAACAATAGTATTTTGGGATTTGTCTGGCTTTTCGTCACTTTGTAATGAACTAACAGAAGAGCCCAGTACGTTAGTAGTTTTTCTTAATGAATATTTTATGGATGCTATCAAAATAATTCACGATCACGGCGGAGTTATTGACAAATTCATAGGAGATGGAATTTTGGCATATTTTGGATTTCATGATGATAATAATGTTATCGAATCTGACTTTGGTATTCATAGCGCTATCAATACAGCATTGGAATTGAAAAAATCATTTAATTTCATTAAAACGCGGTGGATGGACATATGGATCAAAAAATTAGGACATGAAAATATCAAAATAGATTTAAAATGTGGGATACATTGGGGTAATCTCCTATTTGGATTGCTTGATATGGGGTCTAGATTTCAGGTAACATCCATAGGATCATCGGTAAATTTAGCAAGTAGACTCGAAGGAGTTGCAGAAAAAGACGAAATAATAGTATCTGAACAAATCAAAGATAAAATTGAAAACCGATTTGTCGTAGAAAAAAAAAGTCTGTTATATAAAATTAAATCATTTGAGGATATAAACTGTGTATACAAGGTGATAGCCAAAAAAGATGAATAAAATATACTCATTAGAAAATACACCCTTGGACTTATTCAAATGTAAAGCATTCTCTGTATCCATAATTTGCAATAGAACCCTACTACCATCAGGACCTCGATCCCCACAAGCCCAAACTTATTGATACTTTATCTAGTAATGATGTTATCACTCCACGGGATTGAACCCTTCTTCACACGCTCGTGTCAAAATAATTCTAAATTCTATTCAACTTTGAA
The DNA here is from genome assembly GCA_041747305.1 of Candidatus Nitrosocosmicus sp. Classification (GTDB taxonomy): domain Archaea; phylum Thermoproteota; class Nitrososphaeria; order Nitrososphaerales; family Nitrososphaeraceae; genus Nitrosocosmicus. The sequence continues at coordinate 4,769 of JBGTFK010000019.1, read as the reverse complement.
TCGTATCCCCACTGGCCCGTACCTTATATGAACCAAGCGTCTAGATGATTATGATAGAGTGATAGAATCGAGTCAAATTTGTTTCACATACCACCGAACCCACATAGTATACGGAACCTAATTCCACCGAATCCGATGATTCTTGGTTCTTTAGCTCCGATTGAAACGGTAAAGTATATTTCTTAAACAATTTGGTGAGTGTAGTCAGAAGATAAATGAATAGCGATAATGAATTGTAACAAATGTAATAAAAGTAATATACACGATAGAGTATAGATGCTTACTGGATAACAGTCTGCTTAAACGTGGTTTGACCTTAAAGTCCCTTGTATCTGTTTTCATAATAGTCGAAACTATCTCCTTTTTATTCTTCTTCAACCAAATTTATTTTCAGTATAATGTTGCAAATATATTGTCATCAGTTTTCACAACCGTCTTAATAACGTTTTACCTATTTGATAAATCAAGGAACTCAACAGGTTCGGATTCTATTAGCATAACGAATCTTTCCTTGTTGTTATCTTTTGTTAGCTGGAGCATTGCCGAATTTCTGTATGGCTACTTTAATGGATTTTTAGGCGTAGACACTTATCCATCTGTAGCAGATGGATTTTATTTTATTGGATATATTTTTCTGGTAGTCTTTTTGTATTCTATAAACAAGTTATATAAAATTGAACTGGGAATAACCATCAGTTCACTAGTTACGTTTTCTCTCTTCTGGTTTTACCTTTTATATATTTCCATTTTTATTTTTGAAATCTATACCTTTGATGGTAATATTATTGCTCTGGTACTCTTGTTCGCATACCCAATGTTTGATGTGTTTATTCTTTTGGGTGCTGCCATTTATTATATAAGGGGACGAGAAATTTCATTGAATAAAGAATATAGTTTCTGGATTTTTATAGCATTATTTGGATTTTTCTTTCTTATAGCAGATTTGACTTTTGGGTTAGGGGATCTTTTTGGGATTGTGGATAACTCAAAGTCATTTGATCTTTTTTTTAATATTGGTTATGCCTGTTTTGGGATAGCCATTCTTGTTAGGTTCTATTATGATAGCCTTCAAAATAATATTCCTAAATTTCCATTTTAGATGACAAAAAAAGACGAGTGGATTGTATTGAGAATTAGAATATCATCACATCCATTTCCATATTTTTGTTACAAGTTCTTTCAAACAGTATATCCATCTGAGTAAATGCCCTTTAAAAGGATTGCAGAGATGACGGTTACATTAATATTCATAGGGTGGAGGTCATTTAGTTTAATTTTTAAATGTTAGATCACCTTTGTAAAATTTTACTTTCTAAGAAGTCTCCATTCATTACAAAATACATTAGAAAAGCGTGGTTTAGAATTACTTGTTACATAAAAAAGAGCATATAAACATGTTTTATTAATTCTAAGGCTGCAAAATCATGTTATACTGTTGGTAGAAGCTTTTGAATCGCTCTTGATAAAGATAATCATTCCCATAATTGCACTTAAAGACAATGATATACCATAACCAACTGCCATTTGAATATTATAATTATCCCAAATAAATCCAAAGGTGATATTGCTTGCAAAAAAGCAGACTCCAATTACTAGACTGTTAAATCCATAAGATGTTCCTCTAAGTTCTGTGGTAACATATTTAGGAATTATTGCTCTTTGAATAGTTTCAGAAATTCCGACATAAAGGCCAAAAATTATAGCTAATATATAAGCATAATATACATTATTTATTGATATTATCATAAGTATTGAAAATAAACCAAAAATGCCATAACATATCGAGAACCTTTTCCATTCCTATTTTATCTGCAACGAGACCAGCTGGAATTCCTATTATGGTATGAGCTATATTGATTATTGCATAAACTATTGGAATAAAACTTGATCAACTCCTAAATCCGAGGCTCATTAGGATAAAGGAAAAATTAAATGCACCTAGACTGAATACCACTGTAACAACTGTAAGTTTGAGAAATGCTTTGTTCTCTTTTAATAAACGTCGTATATTTCCAAAAATTGTTATTTTTGAATTAAGTTTTTTATCGCTACTTCTTTTACAAAGAAAATTAGAATTATGATTGCTATGGCTCCTGGTATGAGTGACAAAAGAAAAACAGCCTGTATATCCATTACCTGCAAAATTGCAAATGCAGCCAAAGGTCCAGCTATTGCTCCCATTTGATCAATCGTTCTGTGAATTCCAAAGGCTTTTCCAGCGATTGAATCAGACACTGAATCTGCAATTAAAGCATCACGAGGAGCAGTCCTCTAAATTGTCGTAATAAATCGTGAAATCGATAGATTATCTTCAAGCTAAAGACTTATCATTAACCGAGCAACTTTATCTTGATACTTCTAATACCATAAAGGTATAAGGAAGTCAATCCTATGTCTAATTAGGACCATTTATAGAACGATATCATTACTAGAACCACCAAACACGCTCTCTATTGTAGTAGCGATATAACTAAATTTTTGGAGGAGTAATTTAATAATTTCCCTTTAATTATTTGATGGTGATAATTCATTTCATATTTGTATTTTGTGAATCCTCTTCTAGCTTGCTATATTTTCTTTGTTGTGGTAACATCAAATATACACAAGCACCACCGCACATGGTACATGGTACATTGTTGCCTGGGTGTTGACCTGTATTTCGGTAGTGAATATCTTTAGCCTTTTCAGGGTCTATTGACAAAGACAATTGTTTTTCCCAATTCAAAGTTCTTCTTGCTTCAGTCATTTCAATATCCCATTTTATTGCTCTTTCTCTAATCTTAACCAAATCACCTGCATGTGCGGCTATCTTATAAGCAATCAGTCCTTCTTTTACTTCGTTTTCATTAGGAAGTCCCAAATGCTCAGCGGGTGTTAAATAACACAACAAATCAACGCCCTCTGAGGCTGATATGGCAGCACCAATGGCACTTGCAATATGGTCATATCCAGAGGCTATATCTGTAACTAATGGTCCTAGAACATAGTAAGGTATATCTCCAATCAAAGATTTGGCTAATCTTACATTTGCTGATACTTCATTTAATGGTACATGTCCTGGGCCCTCAACCATTACTTGAACATCGTTCGCATATGCAACTTTGGCCAATCTTGAAACATTTATCATTTCTGAAACCTGTAATTCATCATGCGAATCAAGTATGGAGCCGGGCCTCAAAGCATCGCCAAGACTAAAAGTGACATCGTACTTCTTAGCTATTTCGCATAGATAATCAAAATGCTCATAGTATGGATTTTCTTTATTGTATTTTAACATCCATGCTGCAGTTATGGTTCCACCCTTCGATACGATACCTGCATGTCTTTTGACATTCATTATTCTTTTTGCTAACTCGAGTGTTATTCCAGAATGTATTGTTGTGTAATCTACACCATCTTTTGCATGTTTCTCAAAAGCATTTAAGAAATCATCTTCTGTTATACTAAGTGGATTTTTGTATTTTTCGACACCATGTCCGTATGCTTGATAGATTGGTACAGAACCAAAAGTAACCGTTGATGCAGTCTCCAGGAGTTTTTCTCTTATACTATCCAAGTCACCTCCATCAGAAAGGTCCATTATCGTATCTGCACCATGCTTCATTGCAACCTTGGCCTTTGAAATTTCCTCTTCTATATTTTGATATAGGGTAGATGTGCCGATGTTCACATTAACCTTTGTTTTTAGACCTTTTCCTATACCAGTTGGTTTGATATGTTGTTTCCTTGCTATATTTTTCGGAATAATTATAGAGCCTTTTGCAACGTGTTTTAAAATAAAATTAATATCCACATTTTCCTCTTTTGCTACCTGTTTCATTTCTTCAGTTGCAATCCCTCTCTTAGCCGAATTAAGTTGGGTAACCATACCTTCAATTCTAGAACTGACTATTTATTTGATAAGTTTTGACTTGTTTGATTCCGTTAACCTAAATTTGCGCTTGAATCACAGCGTATCACAAGTTTGACTGATAACGAGCATAAAGCAAAAACTCATGGGGATTTCCTCATGATTTCCGCAGAATCAGCTACATATTTATAGTAACGTATTTCGTATGTGACAATAGATAAAGTAATTCTAGAAGATCTACATTATTAAAAAATATTGTCACATAATTGTACTAAATTCTGTAATGGTGAGGAAGAAAGAGGTCCAGAAAGGTTTCATGAAGTCAAAATTGTTTCACATGCCACCGAACCAGATACGTACATCTAGTAACTGCTTGCTCAAAATAACTGACCACCAAAAATATTATTTAGATATATATTAGCCTATTACAAGGCTTTTTATGATTTCAGCAGATAATAATCCGTAGAAACAAGATTGAAAAGGGTGACTGCAATACTATCGGATTTTGATGTAACTCTATGTCCTACATCTGGAATAAAATATAATTATGGTTCCGATTTTATTCCACGCTCAATTGAAGATATACTCTGTGAGATTTATTTAACTATGCCAATAGGCATTATAACAAGCAACTTTGATTTCATTTATCCAAAAACCAAAAAAATTTGCAAAAATATTGTCTTGTATTTTAGGTTTAGAAATGTTTGTTTTAGATAATAGGCAACAAATTAATTATAATAAAAATGTTCTAAATGAAAATAAAAAAATATCTACAGAAGATGTCGCTATCAAAGATAGGATTTCACCTTTTAACTATGAAATGCTGTCAATCAATTCGCATATTATAAATGAAATTGCCGCCTATCTTGAAAAAAACTATCACACAATGAATGTTGAAAAAAAGTTTCTAAAGTGAGAA
>JBGTFK010000018.1:0-4680 GCA_041747305.1 Candidatus Nitrosocosmicus sp. | reverse complement strand
AAATGATTCAGGGATAGAAACAGTCAATGACCTAGGTGGAAAGAAATTTGCAACCCCTCAATTAGGGAACACACAGGATGTTGCTTTGAAAAAATATTTGATTGACAATGGTTTTAATACTGTTGAAAACGGTGGAAACGTAACGGTGCTGCCTATTGCAAATGCGGATATATTTACAGTATTTTTGAAAAAAGAAATTGACGGAGCATGGGTACCCGATCCTTGGGCAACAATATTGGTACAAGATGCAGGCGGTAAAATATTCCTTGATGAAAAAAGTCTGTGGCCCAATGGTAAGTTCGTAACAGGTAATATAATAGTCAGGACAGATTATCTTGAAAACAATCCTGAAATTATAAAAAAGTTACTTGAAGCTCATGTCGACGAAACCCTCCGGATAGACAATAATACAGCAGAAGCAGCAAAGGAATTTAATACTCAGTTAAAGAAAATTACTGGTCAAGAGATCTCAGAAAATGTACTAAATAAGGCCTATAGTAATTTAGAAATCACATACGATCCATTGAAGTTGACCCTATTTAAAAGTGCAAACGATGCCTATGACCTCGGATTCATAGAGAAGGGAAAAGATCGACCTAATCTTTCTGGTATATTTGACACGACCTTATTGAACGAGGTACTTGCTGAAAAGGGACTGGATTCGATTGATTATAGTGGAGCAATAAACAATGCTACTAACGGTACATCAAGTGGTGATGCAATAGCTGATATAGTCGCATAGTATTATCCATCCATGCATTGGCAGTTTACCATCCTTTTACTTTTGGTTTTTTATTTGAATGCCACGTAAATCGTTTCAAAATAAAATAATTATCGCATGTGTTTCTATCTTATAAAATGTTATTTATCGTCCGATCTTAACATTTACAATATGCATTTCAATTCATTGTTCTCCAAGTAATTGCAGGGCATAGGCAATCCTGATCCGTTAATGTCATAATTGGTTACAAACGAACTTTGGTTTTTTATTTTGATGGAAAATCTAGGTTATTTCAATATCGCACTAGCTAAATTCTAATTATTAACTCACGTCTATTTCGTTAAAAGTTTAAATTACTAAAGTACTAAAGTACTAAAATATCCAATCTGAGAAAGATGGATTATCAACTAATTTTACTTATTTAAACCTGTCTGATTTTTTTTCTCCAAGTCGTCATTTGTCGTCGAATTGCTGCTAACGAGATCAGAAGATTCGGTTGTCGCGGTCGGGATATTAGAAGTAATACTCTTTTCATTACCACTACTAGATGATTCGGTCGCGGTTGAGGATCTACTCTTTTCATCAGTATTGATAGATGAGTCGCTCTTTTCATCCCCAGCGTTTATTTCCTCAATGGTTTGTTCAAAATTTCTACTTAAAGAGCTAAATACACCTCCATCGTTTTGATTTGTTACCTCAAGAGACATTCCAGCAAACTCGTCAATGGATGGATTAATTGAAAAAACAAAAATGGCATAAAAACATAATAATACAGCTAACGATACAGTCTTGGTTTTTACTATTACCACTTTTTTTAAATCCCTTTTAATTTAATAAGAATATTAAAGATATAATTGTTAAGTATGATTAATCAATAACAATATGTTTGAGCACATCTACCCAATATTATTACGTGTGATACAAAAAATTATAATTGATTATGTAAGTCAATATATGAAGTCTTGTTTGCTGATTATCATATCACTTATTTTCTTAACGTTGGTAAATTTACAAAGTTACTTTGACCCTCCTTCTGCTATAGACAGGTTGATTCTGGATGAAGCTATGAACGTTGACCAAAACAAACCGTTTCCAAACAATGTGGCAATAGCCCAAGAGGTTGACAAAAACTTCATCTCAGGATTCGACACTGGAAGCTATCCAATAGGAATATCCATTAATCCCATCAGTCATAAAATCTATGTTGCAAATCAGTATTCCAATACGGTTTCTGTATTTGATGCAAAAACGGATAAATTAATAAGCACCATTCAGACAGGAATATTTCCCTATAGCATAGATGCAAACCAATTTAATAATAGAATTTATGTAACAAATAGAGGCTCTAATGACGTTACGGTCATTGACGGCGCTACAGATTCAGTTATCGACAATATTACAGTTGGGAAATCTCCCGTTCAAGTCGCCGTGGACCAATCTAGTAATTGGGTATATGTTACAAATATTGATTCAAATTCAATTTCTGTGATTGATGGAATAACGAATGAGGTTATTAGGACAATAACCGGCATAAACACTCCGTACGGTATCAGCATTAATCCAGTATCAAATAAGGTATACGTTTCAAGCATTTCCAATTCGACTATCACAGTCATGGATGCAGATAATTATAATTTTATAAAAAACATCCCAGTTGGCAGTGCTCCAGTAGGAATTGAAATTAATAAGGAAAGGAACCTCGTTTATGTTACAAATTACGCTTCAAACTCACTTTCTGTGATAAATGGGACTGTTGACACTGTGATAAATACCACTCAGACCGGTGACTTCCCAGTAGGTGTGAAATTAAACCCCATTTCAAACAAGGTATACGTAAGCAACATCGGATCTAGTACCGTAAGCATAATAAACGAAACATCGTTTGAGAAAATAAAAGATATTGCTGTAAATCCTTCCTCTATTACAGAGAGAGAAGAATATCTTGTCACGATTCCCACAAATATAAAATTCCCCTTAATAGCGAGTTTTGTTGCCATCGACTATCTTACAAATCTGATATATGTTACGAATACAGCTTCTAATACTCTATCAACGATAGACGGAAAGGAGGATGAACGCATAGTAAGGATAGGATTTGAGACTAGTCCGGATATTTCAGGATTCATAGAGTGCAATGGTATAAAAAATCTAAATCAAAACTCTACTATTATTGCAACTGACAACGAAGCAACTTGTACAGCAGTGCCTGAAAGAGGATATACATTTGACTATTGGTCAGGACTTGCATTTGGCACAGAGAACCCTCTAAAATTTAAGTCAATCGAATATGGTAATATTGTTGCTAATTTTAGACCAACACTTTCTACCGAACAATATATTTTCTTAATAGGAGGTATAACAGGCATGTTTTCGGTTCTACTTGGATGGTTTTTTAAAGGTGGACAGAGAAGAAAGTTTAACAAACTAATTCAAATAACTAATAAAGCTATACAAGACGCGGATGTAGGTGACAAAACCGAAAGCATTATCAAATTAGAAAATCTTAGGAGAGACATATTTAATACTTATAGGCGTGGATCGCTAACTGATTTTCAATTTGATTTTCTTGATAAAAGATTAATCAATTATATAAATAAAATCAGTAATTTATAATGGTTGATTTCATTTGAAGATGAGCTCCTCTTTGTTTTATTTCTATGAGATAATTAATCGAAAAATTTGGTTCGATACTTGTTGGACGTAATAGAATAATGGATGGTTGGCGTCTTTAGACCACGAATCTGGGAATAGATAATATTGGTGCTACAGCCAATTATAAAATACAGAAGGCAAAATATAGACACACATGCCGAGTACAAATCCATTTAAATGCGCATATCACTGAGGCGTATTGTTATACTTGATGATTCCCATAATGTTATTTTTGATTGATTACAAGAAATACCGGTCCTAGTTATATGCGACTTTGATGAATGAATAATGGATTGGTCACTAGCCGTTTGGTTTAGTAGATGCCCACCTCCAATAGTAACAATACTCTATTTGAGGAGCCTATAGGAATGGTTCCATGGGTGACACTGAGAGGAATCATGGAATCGAATCCTATCTGAGAATGTTGAAAAAACCCTGCTCCAGTTAATTCGGTGAGTGATATTCCCCGTACATTTCAATTGTCGTAAAAACGATTTTAAATGGCCTTTGCGCGTCTACATTATATATTCATGTTTAACAATGATCAATTAAAGGAGCTTGTAAAAAAGGCAAGAGATGCCACTCCAAAAAGAAATTTTGCTCAATCGGCTGAAATAACTTTAGTATTAAAAGACATTGATGTTAAAAAAGGATTCAGTGTCAACGAGATAGTGGTGTTGCCTAACCCTACCAAGAAAGGGGCTTCACTTTGTATGCTTGCAACCGGAGATATGGGATTGAGAGCAAAGAAAGCAGGTGTAGATGAAGTAATGGAACCTGATACTCTTGATAGAATTGGGACAAATCGAAGAGAAGCTAGAAAAATTGTTCGTTCATATGACTTTTTCCTAGCAGATGCAACTTTAATGTCATCTGTAGGTCGATCGTTAGGTCAATTTTTGGGTCCCAAAGGTAAAATGCCTACCCCAGTTCCCTACGGAGCCCCTATAGAAAACATAACAAAAAGGTTAAGGTCGTCAACAAGAATACGATCAAAAAATCAGCTAAACATGTCAACAAAAATAGGAGATGAATCAATGACAGATGAGCAGCTCGTAGCAAACGCTAGTGCGGTAATCGCTTCCGTTGAAAAAAAACTCCCTCAAGGGGACAAGAATCTTAGGAATGCTATAATAAAGTTTACCATGGGTAAAGCATTAAAAGCCAGTACCCTTGGCAAATAAGCGATAGGGATAATCAGAATGAGTCAAACAGCAATTATCAACAAATTAGGAAGAACATCTTATCCAGAAAGAAAAGTTAATCTATATCATAATTTGCAAAACCTAGCAAAATCTTATAATGTA
>JBGTFK010000017.1:0-2849 GCA_041747305.1 Candidatus Nitrosocosmicus sp. | reverse complement strand
TTAAGGATGCAGCAGCAACCAGTTCAAACGTAAACGCATCTACTACTTCCACTACTACCACAAAGTCCACAAATCATTAACAACTAAATAAGAAAAATCAAAGACTAAAAAAATATAGATCATTGGTTTTTCCTTTTAGAGTTAAACAAACTCAAAATTTTTTTTAGGTTCACCAATATTAAAATTAAGCCCCCTTTTCTGACCTTTGTCTTTTCCATCCATATAAAGAAATTTATCTAAAAAAATAACCCTATTTCAAGGCGTGACTCATGAGGATATCTTCATGATTTCCACCGAACCCACATAGTATACGGGTCTAGCAGGAGTACATATACATTCATGTCTATTTGGTGCCATCATTATAGAAATAAAACAGCTCTTCCAACAGTATGATAAATTCAACAGCAATACCTTCCTTGATTTCCTGAAGATTATTCACTCAAAGTTTCCATGATGCTATCTTTTCATCGATAAAGCATCCATGGCCTCATTACAGTTCAAGGAAAGTAAAAGAATACCTGGAACAGAACAAGGATCCTCTAGACCCGTGTTTCTTACAACAGCGTCCCATGAGTTTATGATGATAGAAGTATGGAATATTGCTAACAGCGAGTTGCTTGCACTGAAATACTATCCATCGTTTGAAGATTTTAAGCAAAAGATATCGTTATACTTTAGAACAAAAAGATTTGGTCTAAACATGAGAACCTATTTGTTGAGCAGGGTTTTGAAATGTATGTTAAATGGTATGTGTATTAACAAAATAACATGGTCCAACTATTCTTCACCAGTATTATTGATATTCGTTATTGAATTATTACTTGTATTAATACTTGGTATTGAACTTATTGAAAACCCCACAGGATGTTCATATTATAAATTCTAGAATCCAAGATTATCTGGTGTCAAATTACCGAACATCTTATAGATTTAATTTATATATTACCACAACAGCTACCGAATGTGGTAACGCTACTAATATGCAAGAAACACGAAAGAAACTGTGTTATTTCTTTAGAATCACATAACCTCTAAAAATTAACAATGTTGTTACAAATCCTAAAATTACTCCAAAAACGATGTGTGCAATAAATCCAAACCCGTATATAGGAATAAGATTTTGTTCAACCGTTTTCTGATCTTTTGAGCTACTCTGAGCGGGACTGGATTGGTTCATGATGTCAACTAGATTTGGATAGACCATGCTCATAGTAGTCGGAATATACAACACTATGAATATAATGATTGAATAAACAATTCCTTCCATAATTCCTCTTTTAAAATTAATAATTCTGAATTTCTTTATCGTAGTTACCAATATTGTAAATATCGCACCTGTAATGGCTCCGGTAACTAAATGCATTCCAATACCCAATATCAAATTAAGATAATAATTGTCATTGACATTACTTATTGCCATGCCTCTGGCTATGGATAAGTCATCCAAAGGAATTCCCATCATACTAGTAGTAAGAAAAAGGAAAGGATACATGACGATGCTTGCAATGACTCCTCCTAACGCTCCAAGCAATAGGGTTTTAACTATTCTTTGATTTATCACAGAAATACCACTTCACTTTAGATTATACATAAAGGTATATGATGTAGATACAAACAAAAGTCAAGATAAATAACTAGTCTGAAATCCCATACTTGTCTCACGAACCCATTGTTACCTCATCGTATATTTTTTTTATTAAAACTTATGTTCATTTACTATTAATTACTTCAAGTTTAAAACAGGTGAATTATCATACTACTAAATGTCAATCCCGATGAATATCTATCTAAACCGCCGTCAACGGGTATCGGACTTGTGCGCCTGTTCGTTCATCTTGGTGATACGTTCAATTTTTACGATCATATGACCAAGGAGGTATCTCGCAATGTGAAATATTTCTTTGGAAAGAATTTCACAATATTTTTTCCAGCGGCTCATTTCCTTTGTTTTGCTCATAGACATGTAGAATTATAAACTAATCAAAATTCAAAAGATCATAAATAGTTGTATTATTGTCAATATGACAAGCTTTGGGTAAACAGGTACTCGGATTTCTGGTTCAGATACTAAATCAATATGTTTAAAAATAATCTATATATATTAATTTCAATTTGCAAGAAATACTGGATAACATATACAAATGGGTTGATTTATCCAAACTAGAGATAGAGTCAGATAGTGATCTGATAAAATCTCAGAAAATTGATTTTATTGGAAAGGTAACTATCAACGATAGACATGGCTACAAAATAATAATCCTCAATGAAGTTGAGATTGTCAAAATTTCAACGTCATATATATTCAACCAACAACTAAATAGTCAAATTTCAAATCTTAAAAACATTGGTTTTGAATTCCTAAGCAATGTGCAATTATCATTACTACATATGAATTTACAGTATGTTTTTATCAATAAAAACCATAATCTAGTAAGTTGGGATAAAAAAGCACTAATCAATATTGACGATTTAGAATCCATCGACATAAGTAAAAATCTTTATTTTGATGGATTTAATCAAAATCTTTTCTTCGAAGCAGTTACTAACATAATAAATGCGATAAAAGTCATTGACATTCTATATCAAAAGGTAGATTTGAAAAACCTTACATAATATTAGTTATAATATTAAAAACACTACCTTCAATTTAGATTAAATGACGGTCCAATATACCTAATGTATTTCATGCCCACCTATTCACTAATTAACTGAGACTGGGTCATAATTCATCTTGATAATTTTATCCTATTACAATCACAAACCGAATTAGATTAATAGCCTGTTAGGTACTTGATTGCTCTTCTAGGACTATCCATTTGCATCTTGCAGTTGTAATAAACAAGTATCTG
>JBGTFK010000016.1:0-14649 GCA_041747305.1 Candidatus Nitrosocosmicus sp. | reverse complement strand
AAAATTGGATGGTATCCTGCCAAGCTAGACGATAGCCCCCTTGTTTATTAAAAATAAACCTCTTATTTTTAAACCTAAGTATACATCTAATTGCAGAGAAATTCTAAAGATACATTTTAATAATTAGTTAAATGCTTTATAGCATATCATTTATGCTGGTTAATGAATTAGATGCCACAGACAAAGAAATACTTAATGATATTCAATGGTCTTTTCCCTTGGTTGAAAGACCGTTCTTAGAAATGGCAAATAAATACCAATTAAAGGAAGAAGAAGTTCTCGACAGAACTCAAAGATTAAAAGATATTGGAATTATTAGACAGATAAGTGCAATTTTTGATACTCGTAAGTTAGGATACAAGAGTGCATTAGTAGCTTTTTCAGTGGATAAAAACAAGATAGATTATGTCGCTAATGAAATAAACAAACACCCAGGTGTAAGTCACAACTACGAAAGAAATCATGAATACAATGTTTGGTTTACGTTAGCTGTATCTCCAGATGCAGATATGAAAACCGATTTAGATAGAATGGCCTCCCTAGATGGAGTTTTAAAATATAGAGTATTACCAACGCTAAAAATGTATAAAATAGGCGTGAAATTGGACATGGTAAATGATGATCCTGAAAAACCAAGTCCCACCGATGATGTAAAAAAAATGGATCCAAAAGCAGAGAAAATTTCAGAATTTGATAAAGAATACATTAGACAATTGCAAAAAGATATCAAGATAATTAAAGAACCATTTAAAACAATCACAGATGATTTGGGAATTAATCTAGAAGAGCTCTTTAACAAAGTTAAGGAGTATCAAAATATAGGTATCATGAGAAGGTTTGCAGCAATTCTTAGGCATAGGCAAGCAGGCTTTACGGCAAATGGAATGATAGTATGGAATGTGCCGGAGGAAAAAATAGATCAAATAGGATTAAAAATCGCTTCTTTTCCACAAGTAAGTCATTGTTATAGACGTCCCATATACCCAGATTGGGAATTTAATCTTTTTAGCATGATTCATGCTAGAACAATTGATGCTGCTGAAAAAATAGCAAAGGAAATATCTGCAATAATTAAAATTGATAGATACAGAATATTGTTTAGTTCTAGAGAATTTAAAAAAGAAAGAGTAAAATATTTCGAGTAAATTACAGGTTTTGTTAATTAAAAATTTTTAATTATGCCAATAATTTAGGCATATCAAAGTTTTTTTCATACATTTGTTCAATTTGGAGTTTCTCATCTTCATTCAAATAATTACCATCAGAAATTTGAGCAAACAAATCTATTTCTTCAATGCTTGTAACAGTTGGTAAAAGAACTGAGATTTGTTTTTGCGATAGAATATACTTCATAGAAATTTCAGTAATATCCCATCCGTGAGAATTAGCAATGGGTCTAAGTTTTTCTATTTTTTGCATCGCTTGTATAATCCATTCTTTTTTTCTATTATTTCTATGGTCATTCTTATCAAATACTGTATGTTCATTTACTTTGCCAGTCAAAACCCCCGATGCATCAGGTACTCTAGCCATTATGCCTACTGAATTATTTCTTTTATCCACTGCATCAAAAAATACCCTTCCAGGGTCCTGTTCTAATATATTATACACAGTTTGTAAACAAACTATATTCCTGTTTTCTATAGCATGAATTCCTTCCTTTTCCCATCCTATTGCGGGCCCTAAAGCAACACCGTGACTCTTAATTTTTCCAGAACTTACAAATTCATCCAGTTTGTGAAATAATTTATCGTTTTCTATCGCATCCATTTTGGGATTATGCAAACTATATACATCAATAAAAGTGGTTTCCAATCTTTTCATGCTTTCTGACAAAGCATAATCTAAGAATTCTGGAGTGTGCTTTTGTGGAATCTCGCCATGTCCCACCTGATTTGCATTATACATATCATAACCCCATTTAGTGGAATAAATTACCTCATTGCGCATATCTTTAAAGGCTTTTGCTAATAACCTTTCACTCTTGCCCCTTCCATACATATCAGCAGTTTCATAAAAATTAATTCCTAAATCAAAAGCATGTTTTAGCATCTTTATAGATTCATCTTCTTCAAGTTTTTTTCCCCACCAGTCTAAACCTAAAGTCCATGTTCCAAATCCAATTTCACTAGCTTTAATTCCGGTATTTCCTAAGTTACGATATTTCATTAAATTATACTCCTCACTTTTTCAGATAGTTTATTGAAATTATTGTCATCTATACAAGGTTTACTAATTGACTTTAGATATTCAAAGGGCTTTTCGGGCAGATGATTTTCAAACGGGGTCAATTCTTGATCATGTGAGTCGATTTGAATCCAAGATTTGCAGCCTACCCATTCAGGTTTATTAGTGATTATTATTGAATTATTCAATTTGTATACCCGTAATAATAATAAATAAAGTGGTTTTTTTGGATTATAATCAAAGCGAGTTTTGAGATAAGCATCGGTCCATATATGGAAATTCTCTAATTTTTTTAATGTAGTTAAATCTGACACTTCATTAAAATGAGTTATCTCAACAAATGATGTAATTTCACTCGTATTATTTGAATCAGGAAGAGTTTTGGTATTGTCCAATCCATTATTTCTGTTTAAATCATCCAAGGTTGCGTGATGCTCCATGCGGATTGATTCTTTGGCTTGATGTTCAAAGGTGGGGAATAAGAAAAAATTCTTGAACTTTAGTTCAAATCCATTTCGAAATTCCATAATTCCCCCCTTTCTGAACAATAAAATTTGATTACCGGATTCTAGAGCTTTACAAACTATAGCCCATTCTTTTAATGCCCCAAGAAAATTTTTGTGGGATTTTGATTCGTCATTAAGACTTGCTTGAGTATTATTGACTTGGGCTGGGGTTGCAGCATCCGAAGAAAGCGTGGAATATGGCCTTTCAGAATCAAGACCGAATCTTTTCAATGGGCCGGTTCTAGAATTGAAACCTATAATATCATTAAAACCATTATCTAAAAAAGAATTTGAAATCATATAAACACCAGTATTTACAATTGTATTGTTATTATAAATAAATATTATTAACCACTGATTCTTGAACAATAGAATGCTTTTAACCCAGGCTCTTAATTACCTCCTCTATATTTTTTAGGACACATGGGATCATCGGCGTATCTTTAATAATATATTTGCTAACTTGAGTTTCACGTAAGTCTATGATCAAGCTCTGAAATTTTGAAAGATTGTCAGTTTCAAAAGCCAACATGAAATCCTGATCATCAATGCCGAATGAATAGGTGGTATTAAGTCGAATTTCAGGATATTTTCTTCCAACTCTTATATGTTCTTCCATCATCTCTTTTCTTTTCTCAAAAGGCAAAAGATACCATTCCCGAG
This sequence comes from Candidatus Nitrosocosmicus sp., assembly GCA_041747305.1. Classification (GTDB taxonomy): domain Archaea; phylum Thermoproteota; class Nitrososphaeria; order Nitrososphaerales; family Nitrososphaeraceae; genus Nitrosocosmicus. The sequence goes on along the minus strand of JBGTFK010000016.1, from coordinate 11,293 downwards.
ATTTAATGAATGGATACACTACCGCATATTGCAAGGGCTCCTCTTCAGTTTCAAACCCTAGTTTAACCTGATTTGAATAAAATGATTTTCTAGTTAAAGAAAGGTACGTGGATGTAGGTTCTATATATTTTCCCAGTATAGTAGTATAAATTTTTGAAGCCAGTACCTGAATATTTTCTAGTGATGGCGACATGGTCCAAATCATAAATTCACTGTCGTGTCTTAAACCGATAGTAGAATAAGTTCTTATTTTTATTCTCTTGCGTGCAGCATTTAATAATTCAAGAAACTCGCGTGAAGCCTCATCTTTGCCCATCTCATTTAGCCAACGCCACTTGGGATCGACTTTATAAAATGTAAAAGTAAAGAACTTTTCAGAGTTATTTTTGTTATCGGATTCATCAGTCTTAGCACCCGATACTTCAGGAGCTTTGGTAGTTGTAGTGCTCACAACATCATCTTGTATTGCATTATCCAAATTATCAATTTTATTTTTTTTAATACTAGACAAATTATCAACTTCTGAGGGGCTTTTATTCTTGTTTCTCATGACTTGTATGCTGTTCTAAATTAATAAATAGTTTAATACAGTCAATTGACATTTAATTTTTCAAAATGACAATGACCTGCTTATCCTACCCAAACGACTGAGGATATTATTATATATTTTCTGAGACAAATAATAGATCGAATAATTTTATCTTTTAATAATATCCCATCTTGATCATCATAATACTATCACTCACACTCACACTCACACTCACACTCACACTATCATACATGAATTATTCGTAAATCGAGGAGTGATTTCTTTGGGATGGATTTATATATTTTAGGACACGACTAGCATTATCTTTTTTATTCGCAACCTTTTTCTTTTTTCCTTATCTGTTAATTTTTCTCTAACTTGATCGTCTCTTTTACTTTCCAAGTGTTTGCAGGCTCAAAAGTAACAGAATGTGGATTTAAAGTATGTTCCATGATTCATTAGATCATTGTTTTTTATTATTCTTACCTTCTTTTTCTATCGATTATCTTTTTTATATTCCGAACGACAGATTATCAGTTTTATTCTTGCTTGCACAAACCTAAGATCTAGATTGCGACCTGGTATAACCAAGTGAGAGTGAATAATTAAGTTATTTTAATTTTAAGAAGTGGAATAAGAATTCTGCAATTATATTATACACCTAACACCATATCTCTAAATGACATCTTATACACACGTTTTTAATAAAGGGAATTTTTCCATAGGATAAACTAACTGTTTTCTTGCCATTTATTTTACTATCCATCTATATAAAGTTTATGCAATAATGTGCAATGGAAGCCACTGAAAAATAACTTTTTCAGGACACAAATTTGATTTAAATAGTTTATCGTGTTTATATACTGTCTTAGACTCTGGCCTGATACTAAATGAAAAAATCCGATCATACTTCCGCAGCTCTTCCTCTTTCTCTTTTCCAAGATATAGGAAAATATTGGAAATTGCCAAGCTATCCTATCCCTGTCCCTATCCCCCTATTATCAATTCCTTATTACCCCAGCTCATTGAGGAGGGGTTCAATGAAAGGTCGGTAAAACCTGTTCTTAGATGTCTTTTAAACAGCATCTACGGCTTCATCAGACAGTCCAAGCCAAGCATACCCTTTTGACTCTAATTCTTCCGATAACTCCTTTCCTGCTGTTTTTATTATTTTACCTTTTGACATAACATGTACCTTATCGAGTTTATTCAAATAACGTAAAATCCTCGCGTAGTGAGTAATAACGATTACTCCTGCACCCGTTTCAATTAATTTATTGATGGCCTCAGCTACAGACTTTACAGCGTCTATATCCAATCCAGAATCAGGTTCGTCAAGAATTGCAAGATTGGGTCTCAAGACCAGCATTTGCATTACCTCAGATCTCTTTTTTTCTCCTCCAGAAAAACCTTCATTAAGATATCTACTTAAAAAGCTTGGATCTAGACCTACATTATCAAGATTTTTCTTTAGATATTCGTGGAATTCCTTTACGGTTATGAAAACTTCTCGATCCTTTTGTTCGGCTGTTAAGGATTTACTTAACAAATTATAGGCATTGCGTAAGAAATGACTATATCCTACTCCAGATACTTCAGTTGGGTATTGAAATCCCAAAAATAGTCCCTTCCTTGCTCTTTCATCTGTTTTTAAATCAATAATACTTTCATTATTAACTAAAATATCACCCGAAGTTATAGAATAACGTGGATGACCCAACAAAACGTTGGCTAATGTACTTTTACCAGAGCCATTTAATCCCATAATGGCATGAACTTCACCTTTATTGACATCCAAATTAACACCGTTAAGTATTTTCTTATCTTCAATATTTACATTTAGATTTTTGATGGTTAAGAATGACATAAAATTTTATATATCAATACATAATATAAATATTCGTCAAAATAACAGTGTTATAATTATAAAATTTATATATTTTATTCAAATTTGATTAATTAATTGATTAAATTATAATAATTTATAATAATTTTTAAAAAAAGAATACAAAGAAAACGAATTTTTGTTAAAAAATTTAGGTTATTGTTATTTTTCCTTTCATGAATGGATGAACAGTACAGTAGTAATCATGTTCACCTGGACCCATTTCTTCTGCTGGTACGCTAGCTTTACCAGCTGGCATTATAATACTGGTATCAAAAAGTATTCCGACTTCTGGGTCTTCAGGTCCGGTTCCGCTAGTAGCCGTGTGTGGAACAGTATCCTCGTTAACCCAAGTCACTAATGCATCACTAGTGGCACTAGCAGGATCAGGTCCATAGGCAGGATTTCCTTGTGTGGCAGAACCCTGTAATATTTTCACTTCAACTTTATTGGCAAATGCAGATTCATCTACAGCCTCCGATGATGACTCTCCAGGTGCATCGGTAGCACTAGCTGCAGGCGCTGGTGGAAGTTCTTGTCGGTAAATAGAATCGACTATACCCGGTTTTGGAGTAGCTGCAGTAAACACATAATAAGCAATTATTCCGACTATAGCTGCCATCACCATAAGCGTAGAGAAAGCTCTTTTGTCAGTCTTATCAGCCATATTGACAACAGATTGTATAAAACGCCCTTATTAATTTCTTTTACGATTTTATTTGACCAAAAAATCTGTAATTTCAAATTTATCTATTATTAATGGGAAAAGAAGTATCAATGCACGAATCCAAATGATATAACTTTTATTTCTGATTTCTGATATTTTTATTGCAACTAGAGAATGCTGAAGGGGAGAGAAAGAATTAACTGTAGTATATGTAGTGACAAAATTGGTGATTTTAAATACGAGGCAATGCCACAGTGGAATATTTCAGGATTCTTGTGTAGTAAATGTTATTCAAAAAAGATATCAGAATACTATATAAAACAAAACCCAGAAGAAAAAAAATTAAAGTAAAAGTACGCCCTGCTGGACATGGCGGGGGTGAACGGACTGGACAGCTGAAATCAAAACTAGAGTAATTCACGAAATTATTAATTAATCGACTTTACGGATCTCGACAGCTTTATTGTTTTCGATTATGGATCTAGCATTCTCAAAAGGCAATATTGCCACATCATCTCTCTGATACGGACCATATTTATTCATATTAACACCTACAAATTGCTCCATGGAATCTAAAAACCTTATAATTACAAAATTCTGATTTATTGAAGATACGATCTTTTCCAAAGTTTTTGATTTTCCTTCAAGTAGCATTTTTAGTACTATGTTAATTCTTTGCTCCCTTTCTCTATTTCCGAAAAACACGTATTTTTCTTCATCTGTAAGATTAGAATATTCAAACATATTTTGTGATTTTGAACTGTGGAAAATTTTCTTGCATCTTAATACGAATATCAAAGTCGTTAATTTAACAACCAAGTTTACTAAATTGGAATTAATTTCTTTGGAAATTTTCTCCGTAGCCCCATCATTTTCTTTTTGCAATTCTAGAATCTCTTTTTCATTTTGTTCTTTTAATAAAGAAACAAGATTTGAAATATTTTGATAAAAATTGTGAGGGACAGGCTGAGGCCCGCTATCAAGATGGATTTCTCCTTTTAAAATATTAAAAATTTCTTCTATTTTTATTAAATTTGTTGGCTTTCTATGATCCATCAGCTCTCACACAATTTGTATACATGATAAGCTTAATTAGAGGTTTTTATTTTACTAGATCGAATATTTCATTTGCCTTATAAAGTTATAGATGGAAAAATTGAATCTTTGAATTTTACTGAAGAACAAATAATGATGAGACTAAAGGATGAAGAAATTAAATTTCTAGATTTACAATTTACAGGTTTAACTGGTAGATTCCATCACACTACAATGGCCTCCAATATGTTCAAGAAGGAAGATTTTGAATATGGATTACCAAAATTGGATGGTTCTTCAATTAGAGGTTTTACCGAGATCCACGAATCCGATTTGATAATAAGACCAGACCCTTCTACATACGCAATAATACCATGGATAAAAGAAGACAAAACAGCCAGACTAATTTGTGACATATTATCAGGAGGAGAACACAGAAAGCAATTCAAAAAAGATCCTCGAGGTATTGCAAGAAAAGCCGAAGAGTATGTTAGACATCAAGGATATTACAATTCATTTTGGGGACCTGAAGTAGAATTCTTTGTTTTTGATAAACTAGAAGTAAATACAATGACCCCATATAGATCTCAAAGTTACAATATCATATCAAAAGAAGCGCCATGGTCGACAGAGGGTGTAGGGTATGCACTCAGGTTAAAAGAAGGATATCTCCCTAGCGCCCCAGGCGACACATTAATGCAATATCGCAATGAATGCGTAGATGTTTTGAGTAATAATTTTGGTATTATTTGCGATGCCCATCATCATGAAGTAGCAACAGCGGGACAATGCGAAATCGATATAAGATTTGATACGTTAGTTAATGCTGCAGATTCTGTTCAAAGTTATAAATATATTGTTAAAAATATAGCAAAGAAACAGGGCATGATTGCAACTATGATGCCTAAACCAATCGCACTTGATAACGGTTCAGGAATGCATGTTAATGTGAGTTTGTGGGATAAAGAAAAAAATCTATTCTATGATATCAATGATTCGTATGCAGAAATGTCTCAATTAGCCAGATATTTTGCAGCCGGAGTATTAAACCACGCTCCTGCATTGGCTGCAATAGTTGCTCCTACAACTAATTCTTATAGAAGACTAGTGCCTGGATACGAAGCACCCGTGTACATTGCATGGAGTACTGGCAATAGATCTGCAATAATTAGAAATCCGGCTCATTATAGAGGTGAAAGGTTTGCACACATGAAAAGGATAGAATTCCGAGCTCCTGATCCGTCATGCAATCCATATTTAGCATTTTCAGCAATAATATCAGCTGGTCTAGACGGCATAAAGAAAAAAACATCGATACCTGACCCAATAGACGAAGATATTTTCAAAATGGCACCGCAGCGCAGACGTGAATTAGGAATCAGACAATTACCACCATCACTTAGAGAAGCATACGAGGAGTTAAACATTGACAGAGAATTTTTAAAGCCGATATTTGACGATGAAATTATAGATTCGATAATCTTACAGGAAGCTAAGGATCATCAAGACGTTACCATAAGACCCCATCCACACGAGTTCTCACTATATGCAGATGTGTGAAATGTAGGTTGGAATGGCAGACAAGACCAACATTATGAGGTAAAACAAAGGTTAATAACACTGGATTAACACAGTTCTAAATAATTTTTTGGAGGGGTTGTCTAGACTGGTTAGGATACCTGCCTTACACGCAGGTGGTCATGGGTTCAAATCCCATCCCCTCCATTTTATTCACGGGTTTATACATATTGCTTTTATCTAAAAAAGTCAAGTCTTAATGTCCTCCAACTATGTCAATAGAAGAAAATAATAAATTTCAATAGTAAAAACTATGATACCGAGAATATTGATTTAATTCAAAAACCAATTGTTCGATCCAATAAATTAGAAAATATTGAATACAAAGAAAGATTGAAACTGTTACTAAATACCTTATGCTCTATATTTCAAGGATATTAGGCGAACTTATAAATGGTAGATCCGTCAAGTCAATTTGCTGAGACATTCCAGAAGACTGAAATCTCATCCTCAGTAAGGATACAAGTATTGTACTAAGAATGTTGTTTTTGTTCGCATTACTTTTTGTATCAAAAATATAAAAACAAAATACTCAATTCTAAACATATAAAGTATATTTTTTCTAAAAAAAGTAAGATAATAGTGTTTTTATTTTACCTATCATAAATATTTTAAATTATTTTAGAAAAGCAATAGAATTTCCTCAATACAGAACTAGATATACAATACAGAACTAGATATACAATACAAAAATTAATTTATGATGACTGCATAGTTTTTTAGTGACAGAATAAAATTAAAAGGTAGAACTTGGCAAAAGACAACACATATAAAAATTATTTATCTTTTTAAATTTATAGATTTTAAAGATTGATAAAATAATAAGACATGACATCTTAGACTATTTGAATTCTCTCGAAATTGGAAGTGGATAACCAACTCATAAATGAGTTGACACATACAACATACAATGAATAATAACGGAGTCAAATGTGTAAACAGAAAAGTATTGATTCAGGCTATTTTGGATATTAGAACAATGAGGATCCAAATTGATATCTAAATTAGTTACCCATTAGAAAAGTCTGTAGTAGTTAAAGTAGTAGTCGTTATCGCATTATCTTTCATAGTAGTAGCATTTGTTGCTATTGCATCAGTGGTGAAAGCATCAAAATGTTGTGTTAGGCTACAATTATGCATAGCTGTATAATATTTATTTTTAACAATTTCCTTTATAATGGTATTATCGGCTTTTCTTCCCTTATAATTGCAAAATAATTCATGGCAATAATCAAAGTAAAATAAATCAAAAAATTATCTCTTTTATAATACTTTTTATTGGAGGAAGTTAACTAAATATAACTTAAATTATTATGAATAAGGGTTTGCTCATTCAGGTATTTCCACAAAAACATTTTTATTATTATCTTCAAAGGTTTTGTAATTCTTAAGATCTCCTGATTTTTTCCATCCAGAGCTTTGTCTTTTCAACATTTCTGGAATTTTATATAGTTTACCTGTACAAAGGTCATATTCAAAATAATGCATATAGCATACTATTTTATTCTCATTTGGTTTTAATTTACCTTTAGATAAAATGGCACCTTGATGCGGACAGTAATTAGCACATGCAAATAATCTTCCATTTATTTTTCCAACGAGCACTTCCTTTTGGTTATCAATTCTAAAAGGTTTCATAGTATCATTTACTAAATCCTTATTATTACAAAGCATTTTAAACATGATATATATATATGATATTTACAAATTATTTATCATTATGGATTCAGATAGCCAACAATAACTCAATTAACTTATTGATTATGAAATCTTTCTATCTAACAATGTTTGAATTATAATCATACTTTGTCGCCTGACTTAATCTATTCAGTTGGCATCGCACAAATTAATTATTTGTAATATACGGGTATTCTTATAACCAATCATTAGTTCAATATGATGATATTCTCTTCTCATAGGATTTACTTGATACTCGGTGGTTCTGAATTGGAGAATATGAATGAAGATAAAAGAATTTTGGTATTTCCCCAACAATAACAGTTTAACAATAAGGAAACAAGATTGTATATAAAGGATCGGCTAAAATGGAAGAAGAAAAGAAAGTGCGGACGTAGATAGATGGCTGAAACAGTAATTTTTACCTATTAAGAGAATTTTGGTGAGTATACATTAGATACTAGATTCATTTAATTAGCATAAATTAGTATAAACCCATGACTACCTGACATGTAAACAAATTACAATCCCTCCATTGTATTCACGGGTTTATAGATAATGTTTTTATCCATAGAACCCAAAGTTTTATCAGTCTCCTTAAGAATGACAATAGAAGAAAAAACATAATGTTCAGTTTATTGATAATTCAGATAGTAATAACTGTAATCCTCAGGATGTAGAAGCATACCAAACTCAAATAGCTTTGTCCAATAAAGGAGAAGATATTATTACAACAAAAAGAAAGATAGAAATTATTACTAACACATCTTAAGCTCTATATTTCAAGAATACTAAATGAAGTTCTACAAGAAAATCCGATTAAATGCAAATAATTTTTCTTAATGTTAAAATTTTTTAGAAAGTCATTTATAAATGAATCCGCGATTACACGATAGCTTTGGACCCCAAACTTCGTTTGCTCTAATCTTTGAAGTTGTGCAATATCAGGTTACTATTCTCAAAAAAAGATACAAAGAAATGGAATATGCTTTTTGATTCAAACCAAGATTAAAAAGCTACTAAAAGATAGTAATTTTTTTCTTACCTTCCAAATAGTCTATCACAAGTATCCTTACCCACTATCTCAACACATTGATTATAGATATCATTACCAAAATCAAAGGGATTGAATGGTTGTTGCAATGGAGGGTTATCTCCTGGAATATTAGGAGGAGATGGAGAAGGTAAAGGTATAGTATTCTTTGTTAAATCCGACTCAGGGCCCTCCTTTAATACAACTGGAATATCTAGTGTGCTGTTATCTCGATATACTGTGATTTGTACAAAATCTCCAACCTGTTTTGTAGAAAGTGCTTTTCTAATATCCTCTACCGATCCTATAGTGATATTATCGATTCCAATTATTATATCCCCTCCAAGTTCTACCTGGTTTCCGTTAATGTTGGAGGCAATATAACCACCCCTAATTCCTGCATCCTCAGCTGAACCATTTCTAATGACGTCAATGATAAGGAACCCTTTTCCTCCTCCATTAGTAATATTAGAAGGTACATTCATTTGCAATGCTATTTCAGGTGTAACTTTAATACCAGTAATACCAAGAGATGGTCGATCTTCTTGTGTTTCTTGTATAATTTCACTATCTAAAACGGTAGATGCAGGTCTTGCTGCCAAGGTCAAACCTATTTCTTGTACTTGTCCATTTCTTATGATTGAAAGAGTGACATTATCTCCAACCTTTTTTTCTCTACTTAGATAAGATAGTAAATCATCTATTTTTCTAATAGGTTTATCATCAATTCCTATTATTACATCTCCTCCAAGTTCTACTTCTCTTCCATCTATTTCTGTCAATATTGCTCCACCACGTATTCCAGCCTTCTCTGCAGGACTTCCAGAAGTAACCTGTATTACTAGAAATCCTGTAGTATTCTGAAGGTCCATTATTTCTGCAATGTCTGAATCTATATCTGTTCCAGATATTCCCAAGTAGGGATGTTGGTATTCACCAGTAGCAATGAGAGAGGGGACAACTTTTTGTATTAAATAAGAAGGAATAGCAAAACCTACTCCAGAGTACACACCTGTAGCAGAGAAAATAGCAGTATTGATTCCTATAACCTCGCCCCTCATATTTAGTAATGGTCCACCGGAATTTCCGGGGTTTATTGCAGCGTCAGTTTGTATAATATCTGGAATTGAAAAAGAAGGTGTATCTTCAACGATGGGTATTTGACTATTTTCAGAAGGTAAAGCTGGAAGTACTCTTCCTAGCCCACTTACTATTCCTTCAGTTATAGAAGCAGACAATCCAAATGGATTACCAACGGCAGCAACTCTTTGTCCCACATTCACTTCGGAAAAGTTGCCTATCGGTAATGGTATTAGCTTCTCTTTGACTTGGGTATTATTTTCTAGAGGAATCTTTAGAACGGCTATTTCAGCAAATGGATCCACACCCACAATTGTAGCTTTATATCCGGTTCCATCAGTGAATGTTATGTCAAACTCTTTATTGATATTATCTCCAGCCACAACGTGGTAATTGGTAACTATATGTCCCTCTTTATCATATACGAAACCTGAACCTAGACGAGATGCACCAAGTATATTTGAATCTTGTGTAACTTGTACTACAGACTGGTCGACTTTATCATACAGATCTATTAGAACTTCCTCCGAAGGTTTATCCGAACTATTACTTGATGACAATGTATCGTCATTCGTATTCATAAAAATGTTATCATTTTTGGTCATATTTGGTAATACTTGTTGTTGAGCAAAAGCGTTAACAAAGATATGGTTTCCGGTAGCTATTACATTAATTGAATTTAGTAAGAAATAGAAACCTAAAGATAACGTCACCACAACCATAACAATAGAAAACGTTAGAAATTTCCTCTTATCATATGTCTTTGTATTAAATGGCATAGTGTGTTTAATAGTTAATATTATATTTAAAATGTATACACCAAATTAGCGGCTCTTCGCACACGGATTCTTTCACCAACTTAGATGGTTCAGTAGCAATAACCCGGGTAGTAAATCAATCTTTAATTTTAGGTCAAACGGCTTGTGTTCAAACAAGTAAAATCAATTCTTTGGATTGTGAAGGAGGGCTCTGTTCGTTTAACAGGTTTTATCTTCTTGTTATGATGGGTCAACAAAGAACCGCAGCCAATTCCGTACATGCTTCTTCAGTTTGCAATTCTTTATTCTACACGGAAAGTAATCATCAAATCTTTCAGTTCTATCCTTTATATACTGCATTGTTCTTTCGATTATACTTTTCTCGTAGGAGGAATGAAGGTGATGTTCTAATCCAAGTAATCTACAAGCCATTGGGTACCACGTACCGTCATCTGTTGAAACTGGATACTTTCCATGAATCTTGACTAAACCCCGAATGAATCTCTCAGCAACAAACATATTTCTCTCTTTGGATTTATTAGCTAAAAAGGTGCGAGAATTTGGCCTATTTTCTGGTTCAATGACTACCCAAAGCCACACGTATTCAGAACCAACCTTAAGCAATGTTTCATCAACTATGTATTCTGAAATCCTTTTTCTCTTCGATAATATCTTTTTAGGATGATATTTTTGAATCCAATTCCAGATAGTGACGTGGTTTCGCTTGACAAAACAGGAAAGCCTTCAGACGTTCTTCTTAATGACAAACCTGAAAAGTACAAGTACAGACCCCGATAGACGTATTCTGGAGACGTTTTATTTCTAGTGATCAATGATGAAATAAGACGTCTTCAAGCTATAGGTTTATCGTTAACTGAACAGAGCCGGCAAACCAAACTACAATAATCATTCTACCTCTTTTCCTGTAATTTCGAATAAATAGCGATAACCATTCCTTGTTCCGAGATATTTATAATCCTCTAGATTCTCTATTATGTCGCCATCCATAATCCATTGAAAAGTTCTTTTTTCTTTTTCACTTATAGAATCA
>JBGTFK010000015.1:0-4171 GCA_041747305.1 Candidatus Nitrosocosmicus sp. | reverse complement strand
GTACCAGATACTTGTTTATTATAATTTCAAGATGCAAAAAGATAATCCTAGAAGAGCAATCAAATACCTGATTGGCTGTTGATGTATTTCTGAGCTTGATTATTGATTGATATGTCAAAATGAATTATGACCCATGCTCATCTATTTAATAAAACATGGTCGATGATAATCTATTGTTCAATGAATATGGAGGGCCAAATTTATTTTTCTGTTACTCAAATTATAGATATATTTACTTTCATATTAAAACGTTATCCATACTCCTTTTCCTTTGATTTTCATTGCATAGTCCAGTTGACCATCAGACAGTTTGGGCCGGTAATAGAAACCACCTGGCCACTGAAACAATTTTTTTATTTTCACAGAATTTGGGAATCATGTATAGGTAAGTATTATGATATTTTAAGAGGACCAATGCCCAAAGTTTGAGCCCTTTTATCAAATTCTATACTGATAATTTTCACGCTTGAATCTCCTATGAGACCTCAAATCAGTGAGATTATTATAAGGCATTTAATACGTAACCAACAATGACAGATGGTGTCTTTGTCGGCCGTAGACCTCGATAATTATTTTTTAGAATAGATCTATGCATTTATGTAATTAAATATACCAGTATTAATGGCAAAGATCGCTGTAATCGTCGGATCAGTAAGAAGTGATAGACAGGGAATCAAAGTAGCTAGATGGATGGAGGCAAAATTGTTAAACAGAAATCACACCGTTTTTTTCATCGATCCTCTAGAATTGAAATTACCTTTGTTGGATAGGATGTATAAGGAAATGCGTCATCCATCAGAAACACTCCAATCTTTGAGAAATCAAATTAAAGAAGCAGATGGGTATCTTCCAATTACTCCCGAATACAATAGAAGCACATCCAGTGCTATGAAAAATACACTTGATTATTTTTTAGAGGAATATTATTTCAAACCATCAGCAATTGTTTCATACTCACCTGGAGCATTTGGCGGAATCAATGCAACTCAACAACTTCGACTTGTATTTGCTGAATTAGGTGCGCCATCTATTCCATCTTCATTCTCAATTCCGCGTGTGCATACAGTATTTCGTAATGATGGGAAACTACTTGATGATTCATATGATAAACGAGTAGTCCGATTCTTTGAGGAATTTGAGTGGTATATTGAAGCTCTTGAAAAGCAAAGAAAAATAGGAGTCCCCTATTAGGGAATAATCTCTCTAATTATCTTCTAGTACCCCAGTCCCATTTTTCCAAGTACCTTCGCTTTCATCCGTGAAATTAGGTTTCCAATAAGATCATTCTATTTTGACCTCCATGAAAGAATTGTTAGCAGTACAATTTCTACTAATCCATAAGAACTAATAATAATTCATTAGCGCTAACCCATATATTTCGTTTAAGCCACAATCATCGTTGGCAACGGGCTTTGCAAGCCATCCTAAAGCCAAATGTAGTTCAAATAAGAAGTATTTTCAAGAATAAGAGTAGAAAAATACCAAAAATTCTTGCAGTATTTAGATGAAAAATTCTAATATTATTTGCAGTAATATACTTAAATATGAGAACATCATTAAAAATAGTTGTTATATTTTCAATATTGAGTGTGTCTACATTATTTGCGACGCTCAATAATAATGGTGCAGCATTTGCAATTTGTAGCGAATTAGATGATCCAAATATATCGTGTCATGAACAGTATAATAGTCACTCTAATACCGCATCCTCTACAACTTCAACTACGACTGAGGATGAATCTGATTCGATGTTTTGTACGGATTTGAAATGTAATTTAGGAGAAGAATATCTATTAGATCCAGAAACTGATCTATTGGATGATCCATTAGATCTATTGGATTATTAGTACATCACAAAATTGGTTAAAGGTCAGAATACAAAATTTTAATGACAATACCACCTTTCTATTTCTTTTATTTAGGATAGGAGAAATAGTAGAAAGTTATTAAATTACCATGAATTGACTTTAAGAACAATCAAAAGTTGTGCAACCTAACTTCCGACATTTAAACAACCAACGCAACTGTGTGATAGTTCTAAAATGGACCTAGGGTTGCAAGTGCTCCTTGTAATAATTTAGACATTTTATTCTTAAGCCATGTCAACTTCTAGTTGGTGATTATTTTTATCTCCTCTGATTTGAAAAAAATTGTTCAACATTATCTCCAATCTTTTTGCTGATTCTAATTGGCTTAAAACATTTTGGATGACTTCTTGTTTAGCATCGATTAAATTTGGATCAATTGAGATTATTTTCTCCAATACCGCCGATTTATCTCTTATTATGAAGGGTTGGTGTCTGGGAAAAATCACGAGATTCATTTTGTCATCGAGGGTTAGTTTTTCCTTGGGCTCTAAACTCGCGTATATCTATAATTGTTCTTCAGGTACAAGTAATCTGGACCGAAATACAAAACGAGTCTCAATTCCAGCGGAGGAAATTAATTCAATAGTGTGTTCATGGTCTGTCTGGAGATATGCTTTGGCATAAAATTCCGACGTAAAAACAGTTATCCTTTCCTCGCTTATCATAAAATCAGTCTCTTAACCATCGAGTAATATTGCTAAAGATAGACTTTGTTATAGTCAGTCATTTTCATAAATATATTTAAGGAACGTTATCTAATCTAATTGTTCTTATATTTGGAGATGACTTGAATTACCAAAGGAAATAGTATGATTATTCACTCATACATTGCTTTAATATAACGAATTTGTAATTTGAATCCATGATAAAAATAATTTGTACTAGGTTATTGATGACAATGTCTGTACTTTTGACCATCAGGCTATTCAGCTTTTCGTCACCAAATTTTATTACTATTACTAAAGCACAAATAAGTGATACCAAATATAGTACTGTTCTATCATGCGACGAAGAGGTTCTCCATGTGGACACCCAAGCAGTATGAATAGCTGATTTCGCTCCATCAGAAAACAGTGTAGAGTATGCTATCAATGCTACTGGAAAAGAAGGTGCTACCGCAGGTCACATTCATTGCGGCATCGAAGGGAGAATGGACCCGTCATTGTCACTAAGTTTAAGTTTGATTCTTCTCAAGACCAAGTTTCTAAGAGTGGGACCATTTCTGCTGATGGTCTTACAGGTCCAATGGAAGGCATGCAGGTCTCAGATCTTATTGATACATTCAATGAAGGCAATGCCCATGTAAATGTCCGTACAGAGCAAAATCCTAATGGTGAAATCAGAGGACAGATAATTAGCCTAGAATTACAAATGAATACTGAAGAACAATAACTATACCTATCTCTATTTTTTGTCAATTCCTTTGATAGGTGTTCTGTTTCTTATTCTCTCGATAAATCCAAATACATCAGTATTCATTGAATCTAAAATTGGGATGAGATATCCACCAATATATTCAAAAATTATTTTGATTATACGTAAGTTTTTTATTTTAAGTGAAATTAAATTCAAACTTAGTCTGATTAATATCTAAAATTTCCAGAGAAATTCCTATGGTTAGAAAAGCTATACCTTCAAATTTTCGGAGAGTCTCTTTTGGTCTTAACATAGGGTCTAAAACAGGATAGAAAGGGGTATGTCGCTATGGAGGAACATACGAGAATTAATCCAAAAGAATTATCTGCTTTTATTTATTCAATTTTGGGGAATGTCTGTAAAAATCTAAAGCCCAATCGCAGTTGATAAGTCAATCGGTAATCGATTAAGGATGGCAGGAACATATAACTGGTTTTATCATATAGAAAAATCTATTCAAACTTTAATATATATATAAATAGCAAAATCAATTATGGTAAAAAAACTTGGTATTATTTTTGCAGGACTATTGATAGTATTATTATTATCAAATATCAACTATAATGCAAAGATCCAAGTATTAGCACAGCAGAATACTTCGGCAAGTCCAGCAAACACTTCTATTCCCATAGCTTCTGACACAGTGTCAAATATTACAAAGCTTACAGGCGGAATAAAGATAGTTTCCCCAGATAAAGGTGATCTAGTCCCGTTGAATTCAAACAGTTCACTTATAATTAACGGATTTTCAAAGGACAATGTAACATCAGATTGTGATGTTTCTATTATAATAAATAATGTAAAACCATATCAGAATGTTAAACCTACAGGAGTACAAGGAGACAATGATTATTCTAATTGGCAATACACAGTATCAAGTAATTATA
>JBGTFK010000014.1:0-6582 GCA_041747305.1 Candidatus Nitrosocosmicus sp. | reverse complement strand
ATATTATCAGCCATACTGGTTTGTGAAATCGTCAAATTACCAACAACAATAATTGTCGACAGTATAATTAACAGAGTAAATTTTGATGTAATTATTTTCATATCTTAAAAAATAGTAGTTATATATCTTATAAGAAACTCTTCAATCGTTACAGTAATAAATTTAATTAGATTTACCCCTTGTAAAATCAACTATTTTTTTTTCTATAGTATTTCATCTTAATGTTTATATCATACTTTCAGATTTCACAGAAACTTTATTTTTATCCTCATATTTCTTGATATGACTTGCTAGTTCTTGAGTTTTGGAAATTTCATCTAATCCATTTACCAAGTAACTCTTTAACGTAGGATCGATATCAAAACCGAAGGTTTTAGAATTTATCCTCACTTGTTGTCGTATTAAATCAATTTCAAAGTTTTCGTTTATCTTGGCGGTAAAGAAATCTTCGATTATATTTTTGTCCATCTTGATGACCAAGACACCATTTTTAAAACAATTACTGTAAAAAATATCTGCAAAAGATACCCCAAGAATTACTTTAAATCCATAATCCTTAAGCGCCCATACCGCATGCTCTCTTGAGCTTCCTATACCAAAATTTTCACGCGTTAAGAGAATCTGTCTTCCACTATATAGAGGCGAGTTCAATACAAAATCCTTTAATGGTGTACCTTGCTTATCATAACGCCAATTAAAAAATAAATATTCACCGTATCCAGTTTTTCCCAAAAGCTTTAGAAATTGCTTTGGAATGATCTGATCTGTATCAATATTTGCAATATCAAGCGGAACTACCTTGCTTGTCAGATTTTTAAACGGTTCCATAATTACACCTGTAATTTTTATCTGTAATAAATCAAACTTAGACCCATTCTCTAACATCAACAAATTTTCCGGCTATTGCGGCGGCTGCAGCCATTAAAGGACTAACAAGGTGAGTACGTCCTCCTGTACCTTGGCGTCCTTCGAAATTTCTATTTGAAGTGCTAGCACACCTTTCACCTGCTTGAAGTATGTCAGGATTCATACCCAAACACATACTGCACCCGGGCTCTCTCCATTCAAAACCAGCATTTATAAAAATCTTATCCAATCCCAATTTTTCGGCAGCAAGTTTTACCTGCTGTGATCCGGGAACGACCATGGCTTTAACATTAGAAGATACTGTTTTTCCTTTTACTGCATTGGAAGCTTCGATTAGATCTTCTAATCTTGCATTTGTACAAGAACCGATAAAAACTCGATCCACTGAAATATCAGTAATTGGTAAACCCGGTTTCAAATTCATGTATGCAAGGGCCTTAATGGCAGATTTTTTTTCATCATCATTTCCTTTAGAATATTCATCAGGATAAGGAATTGCAGAGTCAACATCTACGGTCATAGCTGGATTTGTGCCCCAAGTAACTTGAGGAGCAAGATTATCAATATCAATAGAGAAAGTTTTATCGTAATGTGCTCCGTTATCAGATCGGAGATTCTTCCAATTGTCTATTTGTTGATCAAATAATTCATTTTTGGGAGTAAAGACTCTTCCCCTCAAATATTCAAAAGTAATATCATCTGGGGCAACAAGACCTGCGCGAGCACCTGCTTCGATAGACATATTACAAATAGTCATGCGTTTTTCCATTGTGAGGGATGAAATATAGTTTCCCTTATACTCAATCACTGATCCTGAACCACCAGAAGTACCTATTTTTCTAATAATGTTTAATATAACATCTTTAGATGATATAGCATGGTTTTGTTTTAAACCGCCATTTAAAACTATTTCAAAATTTTTTGACTTTTTCATCCATAGACATTGAGTCGCCAATACATGTTCTACTTCACTGGTACCTATACCAAAAGCCAGGGATCCGAATGCCCCGTGAGTAGAGGTATGGCTATCACCACAAACAATCGTACTACCGGGAAGTGTTAATCCTAATTCGGGGCCAATTACATGAACTATCCCTTGATACTTATCATGAATATCAAAAAGTCTTATTCCGAATTCTTTACAATTATTTTCCAATGTTTTCATCTGTAACGATGAGATTTGATCCACAATGGGCAAGGACCTATTCGTAGTGGGAACGTTATGATCGACCGTAGCAAAAGTAAGATCAGGTCTCCTAACACTTCTTTTGTTAATCCTAAGGCCATCAAACGCTTGAGGCGAAGTTACTTCATGCACATAATGTCTATCAATGTATAATAACGACAAATCACTACTTTCATCAGAATATACTACGTGATTATTCCAAATCTTGTCGTATAGAGTTTGTGCCAACTATAAGATATAATAACAAAAGGACTATAATAATAATTATTTTATAAATAATTGAGAATTAACAATGCTTAAATGTAGTCTTTTATCATTTGATATAAATGCATGTTAATGATGATCGATATCCTCAACAAATTTTAGATCAAATTAAGAAAGGAACAACTACTTGTGCTCTTACCTGTAGTGATGGTGTAGTATTAGCTGCAGATACAAGAGCAAGTGCAGGATTATTTATTGCAGATAGGCATGTAATGAAAATACAAAAAGTAGATAATCATTTAGGTATGACAATTGCAGGTGGTGTTGCAGATGCCCAAAATCTAGTTGATACAATGAGATATAACGCAAATATATACAGATTATCTAAAAAAGAGCCCATTCCAGTCAGTTCTGCTGCAAGACTATGTTCTAACATTCTATTTAATCAAAGATATTTTCCATTTTATGTTCAAATTATCATGGGAGGGTTTGATTTTCGTCAGCAAAAAGGACAAATCTACAATATAGATTTGTTTGGTTCGATGACTACAGAAAGCTTTATTTCAACTGGTAGTGGGTCCCCTGTTGCTTATGGATATTTAGAGTCAGAATTTAAAGAAGGAATGAGCGTAAATGAAGCTTATAAAGTAGCAATTCAAGCCATTGCCGCAGCAATTAGAAGAAATGCAGGTACTGGAGACAGTATAAATGCAGTAATAATAGATAAAAACGGCTATACAGAATTATCTAAAGAAATTAAAGATAGCGTAGGCGCTAAGTATTAATTTTAATTTTAATTTTAATTATTTTTATCCAATCACATAGTCATAAAATAGAAATAGAAATAGAAAAACAAATCATCAAATTTATTCTAACTTAATCTAATTTATAACCAATAAAATCTTCAACCATGACTTCTGTTTCCTTAGGAAGTTCAATAACAGGGAGCAATTTTCTAATGAACTTATTAGCAATTATATGAATTGATTTAAAAGTATTATTTTTTAAGAAGGAGTTTAATAATTTCAGGAATTCAGTATAACTTTTAGGATCATATTCGTCAAAATGTTTTGTAAATATATTATGAGATGTTGGATAAATATCCGATATTTCAACCGGAATCAACCCAAAAAAAGGATTATAAAGACAAATTGAAGCGTCAGGAAATGTACTGGAAAGTTTTCGTAATACAGAGGAGGAATAGAATGGTCTTATTCCCTGATCTGGATATAAAAGTAGGATATTATTATTGGGCGATTTGTAGTTATTAATTAGCATATTGCGATAATTTTTTAGTTCTGGTCTAAACTGATCTATTGGTTCAAACAAATAGATTGCTTTTTGTTTAAAGACAGGAGTATTTTGTTGAATATATTCAAAATTCTTAATTGTATGAATTGCATCCATTAATTTGGGATGAGATCTTGCTTTTTGCAGCACGTATTCCCAAAGCCTACCATCGTAAATGGATTGCTTTACTGCAGACATCTCCTGTTTTAGAACATACAAATTATGTTTAGCAAGATTAATAATTCTAGTTTGAGGGACTTCATCGATCAATTCTTTAACTGAATAATATGAACAAACAGGACAGCAGCACGGTAAATATGAAAGATCTTCTAACCTTAGTGTTCCTGAAGAACTCATATAACGATTAGCTTTTGCATATAAAATATACGATGCAGAATCAAATGTATCACAACCTAACGCAACAGCAAGAGGTATTGTTAATGGATGACCTGCACCAAATAAATGGATAGGTTTGTTTGGTATGGATAGTTTGGTAGCTTCTATGAGTCGAGCGAGTGTAGAAAACTCATAAGCTTCCATCAGTTCAACTGGGCTGCCAATTGCAAAAAATGAAAACCCCTTTTTATCTAAAAGTGAGGCGGAATATCGTACGAGATCAAAATGTTCAGCACCCTGAATTGTTCCAGTCCATATTTCACCTTTTGATGATAAAATATCATCATTGCTATTATCATCATTCTGATCAGTTTTATTTTTTCTTATGATATCGATTGTTTCATCTATATTTGAAATAGTTTCATCCACATAGGATTTTGCCGTATTATAAGGCAAACCATATCCTGTTGGTTTATCTAATGGAACGGGAATATCACTACCAATATCAAGTTCAAATTGTGCCATTATCGAAGGTGTTACGTTGACTTTACCATATTCTAGCACTTGGTAACCTCCTGAATCTGTCATGATAGGTCCGTCAAAATTAACGATTTGATGAATTCCCTGTTTTTTGGCTTTTTCACCATAAGATTTGAATGCGATATAAGCATTTGTTATTATGCACTCAAACCCAAGACTTTTTAAAAAACTTGGGCTGATTTGTTGTTTGACTGGATGAATTACAGGTATAAACGATGGAGTTTCAAAAGAACCATGAGGAGTGGTTAATTTACCGATCCGAGCAGCTAAATCAGTACATTTCACCTCAAATACCAAGATTAATTCTTGGACTCCCTAAGGAAATCATCATAAATCGCTTTTACACGCGAAGCAGCCAAACCAGATCCTTCTTCGATTCCAGATTCGGTCACCTTAATCTTGTCCATCACAATGATTGCGCCTACATCCTCTCGAATCTTTACTAATCCAGGAAATACTCTTGACAGCCTTTCAGAAAGAGCTTTCAAATCAAATGGCCTCTCTAAGAGCTTTACCTCTTTTACGAATAAACCGTTTATCATTAGTTTTTGGACTTGTTGGGAGTCTACGTGGTCCAATATTAAATCAAATTTTTCATTTAAACCGGTCAAAGTACCAGAATAAGTTTTATTGTCGGAAGTCTCAATTGAAACTTTTTTTCCTAAAAATTGTATACTTTCTTCAGCAAATTTTCTTGAAATTAAAGCAGCCATTATCCAAGAGGATAGTGTCTTAAGGTATATATATATGAAATCAGTTCAAATTAGATTTATTTCAAAAATTTCAACATATCCGGATCATTTTGGATAAGTGGCAACCAATCAATGTTTCCGAAAGATCTTTGCTTCTTATCCCTATACATATTGACAATCTTTTGAGCCGATAAGGATGGTAAAATACTAGTTGCGATCTCTAATTCAGAAAGTTTAGAAAATTCAAAGTTTTTTAATGCATCATAAGATATTATGCCCAAGATCTCAGCAACCATATTGTCACTAATTTTAGTTTGTGAATATGATCTATCTTCATATATTTTTCTTAACTCGTATGGTGACCTTCTTAATATTACTGCAAGGTCTACTAGCAGCGGATCGATTACATAAGGTGCAAGATGTCCAACAATAATACTATCTTGATATTCTTTCTTTGAAAGCAATACAGTCAAAAAGTCAAATGACTTTTGAATATCTACATCGTGATTTCCTCTTTTGGAAGAAATTAAAAGATTTTCAGATAAAATTATCTTATTTATATCAACAATTGGTGCTTTATCAAACAAAGAAGAGATGATGGTAGCCATGGTGTGTTTGCCAACACCGGGTGTTCCAGAAAGTATTATTTTCAAAATACTATTACCATTATCATATTCCTAATTTTCTCATTTTAAAGGATGAATTAAACAACGTTCAAGAATATTCATTGAAGAAATTATTGATGTAATCTGTAAGATCATCTCTTAATTTTATTACTTTTGTCCTTTTATCACCATCCAGATTTGTATGGAGTAATACGTCTAAACCCTCAACCAAGTATTGGATGTTTGAGAATGTAAGCAGAGTCTTTTGATTTCTGTCAGTATTTTCTTCCACGTCGATAATGTTATTTCGGAATTGTTAAAGTTTATGGTTTATTCGATTTAAGAAATGCTCACATACTACTTGAGGTGGACAGAGAAACCTACCTTAATAAGAACACATCACTAGTTCTATCATATAGAAAAATCCATTCAAACTTTAATATATATATAAATATCAAAATAATCATGATAAAAAGGCTTGGTATTATTTTTTCAGGACTATTGATAGTATTATTATTATCAAACATCAGTTATAATGCAAACGTCCAAGTATTAGCACAGCAAAATACTTCGGCAAGTACAGCAAACAACACTTCTGTTCCCATAGCTTCTGACACAGTGTCAAATATTACAAAGCTTACAGGCGGAATAAAGATAGTTTCCCCAGATAAAGGTGATCTAGTCCCGTTGAATTCAAACAGTTCACTTCTAATTAACGGAGTTTCAAAGGACAATGTAACATCAGATTGTGATGTTTCTATTATAATAAATAATGTAAAACCATATCAGAATGTTAAACCTACAGGAGTACAAGGAGACAATGATTATTCTAATTGGCAATACACAGTATCAAGTAATTATA
>JBGTFK010000013.1:0-51909 GCA_041747305.1 Candidatus Nitrosocosmicus sp. | reverse complement strand
CAGAAACAACAGGCTCAGAAACAACAGGCTCAGAAACAACAGGTAGCACAGGCTCAGAAACAACAGGCTCAGGCGAAAGCGGTAGTCAAACAGGTAGCACAGGTACTACAGGCTCAGAAACAACAGGTACTACAGGCTCAGAAACAACAGGTAGCACAGGCTCAGAAACAACAGGCTCAGAAACAACAGGTAGCACAGGCTCAGAAACAACAGGCTCAGAAATAACAGGTAGCACAGGCTCAGAAACAACAGGCTCAGAAACAACAGGCTCAGAAACAACAGGCTCAGAAACAACAGGCTCAGAAACAACAGGTACTACAGGCTCAGAAACAACAGGCTCAGAAACAACAGGTAGCACTGGTACAACAGGCTCAGGCGAAAGCGGTAGTCAAACTATTAGTAATGGGATAAATGGTACTACTGTAGGTACTTAAACAAACAGCAGTAGCATTATTTGATATTTGTTAAGGATCTTTAATAAGGTAGCGATTATCGCCCATAATGTTTCATTGTCACATTTCAAAATAACAATACAAAATGAATCTTTTCTTTTCCCCCAGAAATTATTCTATTTATATTCAAATAATATTTTTACAAGATGGTAGCGATATTTTAGAAAAATGAAAATCGAATCAACAAAAAAAATCTTGATCGATACCTACTATATGATATTTCCACAACATGCCGATGTAAAAATCTAAAGATTGGTAGAATTTGAGCAACGTCAAAACATCGCGATACTTTCAATTATACATCCTTACCATTCTGAATATCTACTCAATGCCAGTGGTTTAATATCTTGGTGCTGTCGCAGACAGTAGTTAGTATTCTTAGATCATAACTTAAACAGCCTCTGTGAATTTTTGGACATTATTAATTCCCGTTCCTGATCATCTAAATCCAACTTAGAAACAAAATTTAAATAAGATTTCATACTTGATATTGGCCAATCTGTTCCATACAAAATATATTCCGGTTCACCTGCATAGTTTAGAAAATCCGTAATTTTGCCCACAAGATATTTTTCATAGAATTCTGTAAATTCACCTAATACTAATCCAGAGATATCTGCATAAACATTTTTGTTTTTATAGATGATTTCCTGACAATCCAAAAACCATGGATTTCCCAGATGGCAGATTATTATTTTTAACTCAGGATTATCAACTGCTACATCATCAACATTTATGGGATGAGCAAACCTAATTTTACCTTTAGGAGTATAAGTGTCTCCCGTATGTATCATTAGAGGGACATCATACTCTATGCATAAATCAATTATTTTCTGATATTTTGGATCGTATGGATAATAATGTTCGTAACCAGGGTAAATCTTTAAACCTTTTATTTTACCATCTTTAAGATAATCTCGGTATTCTCTTACTGTATTATTCTCGTCATGATTGCTAATTGAAAATCCTGCAACAACATGAATATTATCATGCTCCTCTACAGCAGCAAGGACTTCAGAAGTCGAAGGCCTCTGTTCATTAATGATGTATGATGAAATTATAATGGCTTGATCCACATTGTTAACCTGCATGGCATCTGAAAGATTGTCTATTCTTTCTTTGAGAGGTAAATTTTTTAAACTTTCGTAGCCATTTACGTGCACATGGCAATCTATAACGGTTTGAGTCACTTTTTATAATAAGGATTTATCCATTCAATAAATGTTGCATAGTTTAGAGATCTTGAATCTTTGATATAATTTGAAAGTATCTTTATGAATTGAAAATCATTTCTCAATTGAAAGGACAAAACCTGATCGGAAATCTGTTCATCTATAACATATTGAATATATTCTTCTGGAGATAATTTCTCGGCATATTTATAGTAGTCGATCAACCTACCGCCTGCAATGATTCGCCTTAAATTAAGTTTTATTACAAGATCCTTTCTTGCTTTGTAGAGCAAAGTTGCAATCCCTAATCGACGAAAATCCGGATGAACAGAAATGTCTGCACCATACAATGAATCTCCTTTAGGGTCATGAGTCGTAAATAGGCTATTGCCAGTCACCTGACTAAACGTATGAACTTCGTATTCTGAGGGTAACTTTACTATTAAACTACTAGACGAACCTATAATTTTGTTCTTAAATTCTACACAAAATTGACCTTCTGGAAATATTTCAACGTGACTTTGAAGATGCCTCTTTCCCCATACACTGCCTTCTTCTAGCATGGACGGAAATGATTCCTTTTGCAATTCAATTATTCTGGGAATATCTTGAAAAGTTACATTCTTTATAACGATATCTTGGTCAGGTATACTGGAATATTGCATGCCCTCTATATACAATATATACATGCATCTCATGTCATATTAAGATTGGCAAGAGATATTGGAATTAAGATAAAAGGAAAAAATAAATGAATATTTTTGTAGAATTGAAATTAAAGCGGAAATGATATTTTCTAACAACTAACTATTGCGAAATATGGAAATCTCTAAATCCTAATAAATTACGAAAAGTTTTATTAAATATTAAACTGTGATTATAAATTATTGAAAGATACCCTGTATTTTGATGAAGAATCAGAACTCCTACAAAAAGAAATTCCGCAAAGTAACTTATGCAGGATCAAAATATCGTGTAGTTTGGATTTTGACATCGGCCAAAGTTATGTAACATCAAAAATAGAGGACAGGGATGGCAATATTAGAAAACTAAACATCCAACCAGGAACTAGAGGTATAAAATTGCAAAGCGACCTTATTAGAGTCAAAAACAAGGATGAAGGTCTACCCTCTCATACTTATGTCCGAACCACACTAAAGGAAGGGAAAACACTGGTGAGGAAATTACCCATTATAGGAACAAGTGATTGGCTATTAATATTTGAAGATGATCTATTTGTTTTGGCAGTTAAGGACCAATACGACGAAATAGAAATTTTAGGGTAATCCATAAAAAGATTATCCCTCTTGATTTGAGTAGTGGGGGTGGTGGTTATTGTTCTTAGTAACCTCTTAGCTGTCTCCCAGTATTCTCTTTGTTTTTTTCCATGTATTTTGATATCAGTGTTTGTGGATCAAAGCCGGACTCAATTGACAGTTGTATTAAAAAATGCCACAAGTCCACAATTTCCTCTTGAAGTTTTTCATTATCTATGGTTTTATCCTTCTTCCACCATTTCCAATTTGTTTCCCTTTGAAGTTCTATGGCTTCGTGCACTAAAGCAGACGAAATCATAAATATTCTATAACCTGAAAATGGTTCTTTCATTTCATACAGTTTCTTCATTTTATTTTCTGGGTTATTATCTTCAGAAATCTTTTCAGACCTTTCAGTTTTTGTACTGTTGTAATCTTGGGTTATCAAAGACTTTTGTAGCTCAAAAAGATACTCTAATTTATCTTTGTCTTCATGGAACTTATCTGGGTCACCGGGTGAGGTTGAGTTATGCATATTGGATTAAGTAATAGGTAATGTATAGTAAAGATATTACTGTTGTCTTTTTAGTTTGATGTCCTCAATTCGTAGCTCGATTTGTAAATAGTATGGTATCGTGTTCTATAGGGGGAGGGAGAAGAGAAAGAAGAAGAGAATGAATTCCTAATCAGCTCTCAGTGCTGAATTATTGCATAATGGTCTTTTTATAACTCATCTATAATTGATATGTAGTTATCAATACTTCTATCTAGTAA
This sequence comes from Candidatus Nitrosocosmicus sp., assembly GCA_041747305.1. Taxonomy (GTDB): domain Archaea; phylum Thermoproteota; class Nitrososphaeria; order Nitrososphaerales; family Nitrososphaeraceae; genus Nitrosocosmicus. Next base: position 48,255 of record JBGTFK010000013.1, on the reverse strand, counting down.
GGTTTTATTATTCTGGCCTACAAGCTTCTTAACCAGTTCTTTATTATGAAGAAAAAATAATGAAACGTCTTTGCCTCTTTTTCTCTCAACTATATTTGAATCGACTAATCTTTTTAGATTCCAAGAGATGGTAGATGGTGCTTTATTGATATGATTTACAATCTCATTAAAGGAAACACCGTCGGTTTCAGTTAGCATTAAAATTATATTTTTGGTGGTTTTTATTTTCAGGTAATTTAGTATTAGGGTTTCATCCGACGGTGTCGAGGCTGGAAAGTATCTAGTAATGTTACTATTTTCTGTTCGACCAATTTTTATTAGTGATCTTTTTTCAAGAATTGACAAATGATGAGATAGAGTGCCGTTATTAAGATTTGTTATTCTCAGAATATCTCTGTACCTGATCCCTGGAAAGAAGTTGATAATTTTAAGTATTGTGCTTCTGTTGTCCCTATTTGACTCCGCTTCGTTTTCATTAAAAACAATGCTTGGATTCATTTTTTTTCCAGCCTCAATACTCCTGCAGCAAACAATATTAACATCAACAATAACAATACATGTTGAAATTCTACCTCTATTAAAGGTATGTAGAATGTTCCTAAAAGACTACTTGATTGTAATAAATACAGAAATTCCACAAATAACAAAAATCCAAAACTTATACCTGTCAAGAGTATTTTTTTACTCTTTGTCTTTTTGAAGGCTACAAACGAAATCGTAGTTAGAAAAAGCGCCACGTCAAAACTAATAATGTGAATGATAATGTGATAAATCATGGAAGGGTGGGAAAGGTGAGGTATAACAAAAGGATATGTGGCCATACTTGCAACCGCAATCGATAAAAACAAAAACAAACTGGTTTTTTTGCTTAAAAAATGTGCAAGAGTTTCTCTAAAATCTCTATCTCTCTTAAGCAATTTATAAGATAATACTCAAATGTACCTTAAAAGGTCATTGGTACAAAGGTAAAACAACAACACCAACACCAACACCAACAAGACCAAACGTTCTTTTCTATCTGCTGGAACGTATTTCATATATATATACCAAAAAAGGTTTGTATTTGGTATTATCGTGATATTTTCAATTTTTATATTCTATAGTCTAAGCGATATCAGGTAAATAAAGGCGTAGGAATAGACAAAGCTCTTTGTATATTGCTTTTTCATCCCCGTCCAAATTATATTTTATTTTATTTTAGCTGGATAATCCTACTCCTTTCCGATGATTTTTTCCTTCATCCGTTTGAATTCCTCTTCAGAGATCACACCATTTTCCTTCAAGTCAGCAAGCTTTTTTAGTTCATCGGCGTGGGAAATATGACCCTGGTGTTGAGGATTATGGCTTACATGATTAGCGCCAGCTGAGGGGTAACCGGGAGATCTTATTTGGGTAATGCCGTTACGGATCACCTCTATCAAATCCTCTGCCTTTTGCTTGGGAATAGCGTCGATAACGCCATTTTCTCCATGCTCATCTGTTTCTAACCTCTTTATCCAGGGCACCCTACCAGGAATATTTGGGTTAAACAATCCTGGAGCATTAAAGATTACTGATGCCGAAAGCAACCCCTTTTCTATTTTGGCGTTTGTAATAACGTTGTAGGGAATATCAATTATATCTTGTTTTAGTCCAAGCATACTTGGGTCTCTTAAAATGATTCTTCTATCGGTTGCATAAACTACATTGGGTGAAAGTTGAGATCCACCTGGTTTAAACCTTGACTGTCTAGCAACCACCAGTACTCTTTCATCCGGATTTAACATCTCTGCAATTTTTTTTATTTCATCTAGCTCATCTTCATCAGTTATATCGGTATTAAAATTCTTTTTCTTATCTGACATTCTTCCTTCTCATTTCCCTCCTCATTCTTCTCATCCTTATTATTTATCTGCATATTTTAAATAGTTATGATTTCTAATTTTAATTTGTGATTTTGTAGAAAAATATTTTATATGTGTTAATTCAATACCCTTTGATGAACAAGAGTAAAAATGTGATTATTTTTTCATCATCTCTTTTTGTTTTGACATTTGTGGTTTCATTATTTGGCGCTGTGTTCAATACAAATATGCTGAATGGTAATAATAATAACTCAATATTGGCATTTGCACAAGAATCTGTAGCTTCGTTGGCAAATTCTGTTTCCAATGGCAACAATAGCATAATTTTCAATAACTACGAAAATAGCGAGGTAGGAGTTTCTATAAAATATCCTTCTAACTTCTTAATAGACGAAAGCAATTCTAATGATACAGTTAAACAGGTAAGCTTTTTCCCAGCTTATGATGATTCAGGATTGTCTCCAGAGACATTTATTTCATGGTTTAATGTTTACGTTCAAACCTTTTACCCTCCTATTTTCTATTCTCCTGATAATTTAAGTTCATATTTGGAAGATCGTACAAATGCCGTTCAAGAAGATGATCAAGATGTTACTATAGTTGAAGCTTCAACTGATTCGTTATTGGCAGGTCATCCAGCTTATAAATTGGTAACAAGAAGTTATTCAGGTAATGAAACAATTGACACTACTGAATATGGGATGATAGTTGACGATAAACTATATTCAGTAATCTACGAGGTAAATACTTCTGACTATCAAAAGTCTCTCCCAATAGCTAACAAGATGATTTATTCTTTTAATATTAATTCAGACAAATTGTCAGACTCTCTAAAACTACTGACGAATTCAACGGGATTAGCCATGCTCAAAGATAAAGTACCCATGCTTCAAGGGATTTTGTCTTCTTTAAATTTAAGCAACTTTACTGATAATTCTTCTTCAGAGCTGTTTAATAAGTCAGCGCTAACCGACTCTCCTCAAAATATACTAGAAAATCTTTTAAACAATTCCTCTTCCGGAAATATGCTAAACGTGTCTTCCATAATGAATTCTATCCCTCCTATTGATTTGCAAAGCATTTGTAGCCTCCAAATTCTAGCAGATCTTTGTAGTGGAGGATCCTTTTCTCAACCATCTTTTAACATAGGTAATCCTCTACTAAATAATGAGAGTTCATTTTCCGACCTTGCAAAGATGCTTGATTTCTCCAATAATTCAACTAGTGACTTTAACCTCTCAGAATTTAGGCAGTTGTTGGGTCCATTTGCAATGCTTGCCTCTACTTCTTCCTCTCCTTCCTCTCCTTCCTCTCCTTCAAATTCGCCGTTTTCTTCTCTTTTCTCATCCAATGAATCCGATACCTCATTTCTAAACCAAATGTTTTTAAACGAAATCAGCAATGGAACTGCACCTAATGATACCACATTGTTTAACCCTTTTGAAGCCTTATTTGGTGGTGGTATTGGTAGTGGTGAAGGAAATGATACAAGTCTTGGTTTCTTTAACAATGGTTCATTTGGAAATAACTCTTCACACGCTTCTATGATGCCGGATTCACAAAGTAACGATACAGAAACAGTCGATATATTAAAAATGTTGGAACTCTTGCAGGGTGGAGGTAACTAATAAAAAATACGGGATAGGGGTAGATTAGACCATATGTTTTGCTTTGATACTAAAATAGAGAGAGAACAAAGTCAACAATCCTGTCTTATCTTATTATCATTTTCTTTTTGTTTGATAAATAATCATTAATAAGAACCCTGTCAATATCTCTAGGGCTAATATATATTGATTTTCCATCAACTGATTTAGCCAATTCGTTAACAAAGTCGAGGAGAGTATCCTCCTCGCTAATCATTATTGTATCGAGATCTATGCCATCTTTTTTCAATTTCTTTGCTTCTTTAATTGTCTGTTCTCCAATATACTGGTCAATCTGTCTGTACCTGTAGCACAGATATACAGTTTGTTTATCATGAATGTCAAATTTTATTCTATTGTTCTCTGAATTATGAGAACCTATTCGTTCCTTATCGGGCATATAAAAATGGGAGTATGGCCTTTGTTTCATAATCTTATCTTTCTCGTTTTTGCTATCTATAAAACAAGCACTGGGATGGCCGTCTGTTATCATTACAATCCTTTTGTTTTTGGCTCCATCCTTTTTTAAAATCCTTTTTGCGAATCTGTATGCCGATTGATAGTTTGTGTAGTGTAGGAAATCTGCATTGGGTTCAAATGTTCTTAAAAAAGGAATATCCATCGGGTCAATTCGTGACGCTATGGATCCGAATCCAATAGTATGTATAGAGTCTAGCGGGAAAAATTTCTTGTTTAAAATAAATAAGCTCCACAAAGCACGCTTTGAAGCCTCTATCCTGCTAAGGTCATTGTACATTGATGAATATTTCATTGTTGAGCTCAAGTCGATACAATATACAGTAGCCACTTGAATTTCTTCTAGAGTATCATAAATCTCTATATCTTCATATGAGATGTCTAGGGGAAAATCGATCCTGTTATGAAGGCTATCATCGCTCTGGTGATGGTGGTCCTCATAGTATCTTTCTACAAAGTTCCTTATAGTTGAGCTGATGTTGATGTTAGAAATCTCATTTCCGTACTCGTATTTTTTGGAAGTCTCCTGGACCATGCTTCCATACCCAGCAAACTTTGTTTCATGCATGCCTATTTTATCCGTCTTTAAAGACTTTATGATCTCCTTAAGTATCTGCTGACCTATTTTTAGAAATCCTTTTTTGTTTAGCCATTTATCTGAATCCACTAAATATCCTTTCCTAATCAATTCAGTAACAATTGGAAGATTATTACCCGAAAATGTATCCTCATTAAAATTAAAATTTAGTCTGTAGTTTTTCTGATTAACCGTGGTGACTGAACCAGCCGGTTCATCTTGGCCCTTTAAATAATTTGCTCTATTCCGTTCCATGATGGAGTTTTCTTTACTTGATGAATTAGGGTTAGTAGGACTTGATAAATAGTCTTGATCCTTTTCGTTTTCGCAACTAACCTTTCTCTTTTGTAGTTCATTAAAGTAATTTTGAAGATATGATTCTAGTTCTTGAAGAGTAGGAGGATTATCTTTAATGGCTTTGTTGCCTATTGCCTTTAATATATCTGGAAAAAACTGCCTTAACAGGTTGTTTCTTGCTCGAATTTTTTCATGGTCAAAAGAGGCTTGCTGTTGTCCTTGTTGGGAAATATTACTTTGGTTATTTCCTAAGTTTTTCTCAGATCTGTTACTGTTGGTCTCATCGCTATCATTAACAAGGGGCTTTGAAAAATAGATGATTCTTTTCTCATGCATGACTTTCTTGTTCTGGCCCGATTGATCCTTGTCTACATTGCTTTGGACATTATTGTTAGTATTGATGTTACCATCATCAGTACTAACCCTGATACTGTTGAGCTTATCTTCTGACCCTATCAACTTGTTTATTCTCTAATTTCGAACCTGTCTTCCCTTTTATCCAGAATTGGTGGGGAACTAAATCTTAAATATTCAAAGAGTAGCTCAGATGAAGTTGCCAAAAGTTCTTCATTATTATCTACCTTATCGTTCCATACGCTTTCGAACTGAACATATTGAAGATTCTTGTCAATCTGGTTTTGACGAGCCTTTTGAATAAAGTAGTTTTGTTCTTGTCTTATTTTAGCGATTACGTCTTTTAATATCTTGGATATCACTGGAAGGTGTCCCAACTGATCTGTATACAAGTACGAAGTAGTCCTAGATTCTTTTGCCAAGTTCGTTCTCTCTGAATCATCTACCGATTGGGCTGATGATGCGTGTTGATATTGATTTTGAACTACAATGAATGATTTGTTTCTAAATTCGTTTTTAATGGAAATTAGTTCTTGGGGTTTGAAGAATTCGTTAAAAAAATGTAAGCATGTCTCTTGTACAACTTCATTGATTACATTATTCAGAAATAGCGTTTTATTTTCTGTCGTATCTTCTATTTCATCTAGTTCAAACTTTGAAGATTGAAATATACAATGCAGATCCGAAAATCTTGGTATTGTTTTGACATTATTTACCAATGAACGAATCCTCTCTACTTCACCGATGATTGCTTCTAGGGAATGAATGGTTGACCTTACACTTACTCCTCTGTCGCTATTGATATCAGGATGGCTTCTTATCTTTTGGAAAATTCTGGTAATTGTTTTTAACATAAAAATTGGCAAAAAAGTTTGGTCTCTATTTAGCATGTCCATCTCCTGTACCACAATTAAGGTTTCGTCATCAATCGTATTGGGATAATGTGTCTCAATATGGCTCTTTAAACGATCGGCTAACGGTTCTATTATCTTTCCAGAATGAGTGTAATCTATAGGATTTGCCGTTGCTATGATTTTTATGTCGGGCTTGAAAAATACTGGATAAGCGCCCGTGGTAAATCTTCCTTCTTGTAGTACGCTAAGCAGAGTTACTTGTTTTCGGGGATCTAGAACTGGTAACTCGTCAAGACATAAAATCCCATATCTGGCTTGAAGTAAATATCCTGGAGAATAAGAATCTATATCAAAAACTTCAATACCCTTTTTTATAATTTTAACAACATCAATCTGGCCCACCAGATCTTTAACAGAGATGTCGGGGGTTGCCAGTATGTATCTGTACCTCTGTTTCCCGTCTAGCCATTTTATTTTTGTGTCTAAGCCATTGTTCTTGATTATTTCCTCACAGTCCTTTGAAACATAAAATTCGGGAAGCATTTTGTCAACCGCATTTCCGTTTAACAAATCGACGAGATGAGTATAAGGCATTTCGGTTGGAATATCATTTGTCAAAGTTCCTTCCACTATGGGGATGGGTGATAAGAGATTCTCTGAAATTAATTCAGCGAGTTTCGTTTTTCCTTGACCAATGTGGCCTACAAACAATATATCATGTCCCGCCAAGAGTGCTCTTTTTATGGCCGGGATAACTGTATCATCAAACCCTATAATCCCTACGAATGGATTCTCGTTATTCTTGATTTTAGCAATAAGGTTTTGTCTTAGTTGATTCTTTACCGGCTGATACTTGTAATTGATTTCTAAAAGGTCCCTTAGCGTCTTTATATCCTTGTAGTTATGTGGTACTCCGAAAAAGGTGGCCTGCTTAAACGTAGGCGATGAAGAATATGAGGTTTTAACCAATTTTAGAATAGAATCTGCGCGAGACAATCTTTGTGTGAAATTAGTTCCTATTTATTTAAAAATCTATGCAAATAGGTTAGTATTCTTAAATTTCAAACCGGTCATTTTGTCGGTCCGTTTTTCTTCCCAGACCAATTTTTTTTGTATCTCATATACCAGAGCACAAGTATTATAAAACCGATTACGACGCCAAAGAGGGAGTATACGTACAGATTTGTCACCAAAAAGCAGTATTTTCGGAGTTCATAGGACTGCTGCATCAAAGCCTCCTGAGATTGTGTATCTGCCGCCGCATCTTGTTGTTGTTGTTCTGCTTGCTGCTGCTGCTGCTGCTGCTGGTTCTCCTCTCCTTGTTGATTCAAAAAAACGCTATTACTATCCACTTCTCCAACTCCATTGGAACTATTGCTGATTAGGGGTGAAGAATTGATTTTAGTAATACAATTACTCCCTTCAACGTTTAATATTATTGCGAAAGCTGAAAATATACAAATTAATAATGTAGAAATTTTCAGATAATTGTCTTTCTTGATAAGGTAGTACGCCCTCCAAACCAATGATTTTTTTAAATTCTTATCCTATAAAAATCAAAATGTCATTACTGGAAATGTCCTGTTCATCTCAAATTTTTACTTCGTATATCATTGAAAAAGATTTGCAAAGGTCATATTTGGATAATTTCAATTGACAGGCTACTATATGGTTTGAACTGTGATCCCTAAGCATTTATAATATATTCATATGAGGTGGGGATAAGACAGCAGCAGGAGCAGGGGCCTACAAACCGCGTACAATAGATTTTTTACGGGTTTACCCTCTCTGCTTTGTTGATAAGGATGATACAAGATATCCTTATTTCTATTTATCAGGTGTCAGGAATTTAGGAAAACCTTCGCAACGGTTGTGTTAGGCGTACTTGATATGTCTACCTTTACTTTACCTAAATTTTCAAATACAAGGATTAAGAATTCCTTGATGAACAAAGACCATATTTCTCCTAATTTATGCTGTATGACGTAAACGTGTCTTCCATCTTCTTCAATTCTGTGATCCGAGTTTATTCCTATTACCTTCATATACTGTTCGAGTACCTCTAAGGTTGAAAATAGGTTATAATTTTTCTTTATAAGAAGCACAGAGTCTTTTAGAAAGTTGAAGGCTATTTGTGAAAGTTCTTTTACTAAAGCTTCCTTGAATTTTGAAATATCGTCGATTCCATTTTCATAACCAGTTCTGATAACTTGGTCCATCACGCTAGACAATATTATCTTGGGAATTGGAATCATTCCAATTTTATTCTCGTACCTTTCCCAGTTGGAGTATCTCCGTAAAATCTGATTAATAAGTACATTCAATGATGTCTCTCTGTAATCAGCTTCAAATTGTAATTCTTCTATAACTGAGCTTTCGAGTCTAAAGGTTATGCTTCTCGTTTTGCTCGGTTTATTCTCATAGGCTTCATTTTCTTTCAATTCTATTGTAAATCCTTATATCATAAATGTAAATTTGTTATTATGTCTTTTATCTTGGTTCTTTGGTAGAATTAGCCCGCGGGGTTATCATCTCCAGCCCGGTCACCAAATTCCGCTTCATAGGCACCATTTGAAAAATCATTACAAAATATTTTTTTATGATCTAGCCAAAAAACTGACTATAGCTAGAGAATTATTTCAACTAATCAGGACATTTCTATCTATCCATATAATACCTTTGTTATCAATATGGAGGTTTCAACTTAATATCTTAATATCTTAATATCTGTAATTTCTATTCACACACATAAACTACACACTTTTTTTTCATTATTATATTGCAATATGAGTAAATTCCATATTTCTATATCAAATAAGGCAAATAACAATTAGAAAATACCTACAAAAATCCAAACCATAATGCAAACTTTGTTATGTCTTGTCTTATGTTATCAAAATGCAATTTCAAAGAAACGTAAACGTAAAAATATGAATGAAAAGATTAATGCGAATGGCTCTTTATGTGGATATGCATAGATGATTCTGCAAAAGTCTTGAGATTACTTTCATTGCTAAAAAAATCTTCTGAAATTCCATGAAAAAAAAGTTTCCGATAAAGACAAGCCACTTTATTTGAAAGCAAACTCACCGCATCGAGATCATGTGAAGACCAAATAATAGTAATTTTTCTTTCCTTGTTCAGTTTTGTCAAAAGTTTGTAGAACAGCTTCAATATTGCCGCATCTATGGCTGTATCCGGCTCGTCCAAAATCAACAATTCTGGATCATGAATAAGTGCTTTAGTTATCATAACTCTTTGTTGTTGCCCTCCTGACAGATCACCTATTCTCTTATTAAGATATTCAGTAATACCTGTCAATTCTATCAATTCTTTAACTTTTTTTTCATCAAAAGCTTTCCCCCCAACAGAACCTAATTGTATTATTTCCTTTACTGTAGCAGGAAACCTGGGATCAAAACTGTTTGACTGAGGGATATAACCTATCTTTTTGTAAATCTCTTTTGCATGATTTCTGATGTCTTTGTCAAACAATCTTATATTACCAGTATACTCTTTGTTCAACCCTAGCAGACATTTAAAAAGTGTAGTTTTACCTGCACCATTTGGTCCAATAATTCCTAAGAAATCTCCCCTGTCTATTTCAAAGGATATATTATCCAAAATAACTTCGGAGTCATTTCTGTAGCTTACATTGTTTATTTTGACAAGGGGAGTTGAAGCTTTTTCCTGCACAGCCATGTATTCATTTTAAATTAAAGAAAAGAAAGTTTATAAACCTAATTTAAAATATCCTTCCTTTCGGCGGATTCCTGGGCTTTATGCAAAGAAATTTTACCTTGTATTAAATATTTAATGATTGCGTTGTTCCACAAAAAAATAATTAATACATCCGCACAGCGTGGAAATAGTTCTTTACCATGTCTCATAAACCAGGGATGTTAAAGTTGGGCAAATCTGGAAGTTTAAATTCTGGGAGAGGTGGTAGCTTGAAATTTGGGAAAGGGGTATAGGGCTGGGAGTCGTCATAATTTGGATCAGATCGTGATTGAATTTCTTGCAGAGGCAAATTTGGTCTTGCTTCTAAAGTTGCAACAAGATTTATTATTTGCCCGTTCCGGTTAACAGTCAAATTCACTTTGTCTCCTACTTTCTTGGTAATGTCTAAATAGGAAATTACATCATCAATTCTTGATACAGGGTTGCTGTCTATTGCAATTATGATATCTTTATCTAGTATTTGTTGTTCTCCAAATCTATTTCCTTGAATTAACATTCCTTTCAAACCTGCTTTGTCTGCCGGTCCGTCAGGCACAACATCCTCAATTAATACACCTTTGTAATTGGGCGGTAATCCGAACACTTCAGCCAACGTGGGTGATAACTTTGATCCTGATATACCTAACCAAGGATGCTGGATTGTACCTGTTTTTATCAAGGAAGGGATAATTCTAATGATATCGTTGGAAGGAATTGCAAACCCAACTCCTGTGTATGCTCCTGTATTTGAAAATATCGCAGTGTTCATGCCTACGACTTTACCATCAAGATCTATTAGGGGTCCTCCTGAGTTGCCTGGATTAATAGCAGCATCCGTCTGAATAATATTGGGAATTGAGTAACCAAGGTCTGAGTTTGGCAATAATCTACCGATTTGACTAACAATACCAAATGTTAGAGTACTATCGAGACCATATGGGTTACCAATCGCTAGAACCGGATCGCCAACTTTTAAGGATGAAGAGTTTGATAACGTTACTGGGATCAATTCTTCGCCCACTGGATTATCCAGTTTCAGTATGGATATGTCTCCATAGGGATCTGCTCCCACCACTTTAGCAGTATAACTGTTACCATTGTTGAATGTAACTATTATGTTAGTCGCAGAGCTGACAACATGGTAATTCGTTAAAATGATGCCTGATTTGTCATAAATATATCCCGAACCAAATTTCATTGTGAATGGACTATTGCCTGTCGAATCATATGGCCGATTAGAAGGATCTAGAGGTTGATATTCTGTGCTTATTTGAACCACGGAATTTTTGACTTTATTGAAAACATCATTTAACAATGAATTATTCCCATTACCAAACAAACCTAGATGCTGTTCTAAGCTTTGATTTTGACCAAATGCCTGTGGGAAATGAATAATCACTAAACTTGTAAAAAATACAGTAATTAACAAGATATATTTTGTTTTGGACAAAAAAATCAATATGAAACTATTGTCTTGATTATATTTATATTCTATACTTCATTGCGATTTAATTTTATAAAATATTATCTTCAAAATTTGAATTAGCGAGTTATAATATAAATATAAATTCTAATTATCTATTTAATCTTAAAAGATTGAATCAACGAAGAGACCTACGGAGGATGGGGTTTTTTATTTTTATTTTACCCAAGCTCATCTATGAATAATGACGACATACAAAACTGCATTCATTCTTCGAAAATTAATATTGAAGGATTGTTATTTAACCAAAAGTAAAGCGTCTAAGAGGCTTACGGCCTTTTTGAAAATCCTTTATGTCAAAAAACAATTGCCTTGTATTACTGTAGTCAAATATTTCCAATTCTCAAATCACGAAGGTATATCGGCGATTTACAAAAATCATAATTGAAGAAAACTGGAAATATTTATTTTACTTTGAGTTTTGGATAAACTTGAGTTAAAATCAAGATAACTATTAGCATCTTAGAGACTACTAGTTAAAACTTGAAGATATTTGAAATACTGTACAACCTTTGTTCTTGAGAATTCCTTTGGAATATTTTGTAGAATGGGTTAAAAAATTTACTTTGAACCTTTTGTATGAAATATCTCTGGATAAATTCACTATTATTTTCAGCTTTTATGATTACCGGTTCAACTATCGCGGGTACTCCGCTGCATCCGTACAAGGTGTATTCTCAGGCTGTGGATTTGATAGAAATTAACAGCGGAAACCAAACCTTAGATAGCGGATTACCACAATTTTATGATTGCATTGATGAAAAAATAGATTCAAGCAAAGGGGTTGAGGAGGATTCATACTTTGAGAAGGAACCAACCAATCATGAAGTGAAAAGTTGATATAATGAAATTCTTTTAGGAAGCGCTACATCTGAAGACGCCGATAATTATAGTGATAGTGATAGTGATAGTGATAGTGATAGTGCTATCGAAGATGTCGATTTGGGAGGCGAATAATCTGAAATGAGCACCAATCAAAATCTAAAAATTGCTTTAAAAGTATCATGCATTGTTTTTTCGGTATTGGTATTGGCTCAATTGATGGTCATAGAACCCGCGAATGCTTTGACTAGGTATTTTAATTGTGCGACAAGAGCAGCAAACCAGAATGGGTCTTTCTCAGTCGACAACGTAGAAGCATGCTATGATAAGATATTCAAAGGCGCACTTGATAATGATGAGTTCGGTAAACCAATAAGATAACAAACAAAAAGAAAAACAATTTGTTTTGGATAACACGTTGCATTTTAAGCAAAAACTTCTAGGTCAATCTTCCATTTTTTACTTTAAATAATTAACATCAAATGAAAAAAATCCCGTTCTACCACGCTAACGTTGACAGTTATCTGTCTGTGTCTATTAAAGATCAAACTTTGATCGTTCTTTTTTAAACTCGTTATCCTCTGTTAACAGATGAATGTGACTTTTTGATATGGAATTTTTTTCTATTCAAAAAATACTCAACAACTAAGAATAGACCTGCCAAACAACCAAACAACCAAACAGCCAAACAAAGGTAATTAGAACTACAACCAGTCCCAGTTTTTCTTGCAAATGCTTTTTACCGTAAATCCATAAAATTACAGTATGAAAGACTTTGGTCGGGAAGAACTTGACTCTGTCACAAGCAGTGCAAATTTCTTAATTTTGTTTTATGCTGATTGGTATCTTTATTGTAAAAGATTATACCTATGTTTGAAAATTCAGTTAAAAACTTGAGCGGTAATAATATTATTGTTGGTGGTGTAAAACTAAACGAGGATGAAAACCCATTGTGAGATAAACATGGTATCAATGCAGTACCGACTTTAATCGCCTTCTCTAAAAATAAAATCAAGGATCGTAAAGATGCCAATATGGGGGTGGGCCTTTAAATGAGCGATATGGGAGCGATTTTGTCTAGTATTGGAACAAAATTGGAAAATCATTTTCTAGATGAAGCTACCTTTTTATCTATTTGACATTTGAAAACTATTATACAGAGATGTTTGAAATGGAGTGGTGGGCATGACAAAAAGAAAGGGTATGATGATATGTACAACATAAATAGATATTTGAAATTAAAGGAAAAACTTAAAGAATTACGTACTCTAGCATTAACTGGCATTGCAGAAGCCGGGTCTGGACACCCTGGTGCATCCTTTTCAGCTGCAGAGATTATGGGCTGTCTTTATTTTCAGATAATGAATAATGATCTAAAGCATCATTCTAATCCCAATCGAGATTATTTCATTAATTCAAAGGCTCATTCGGCACCGGGATATTATGCTACTTTATCCATTGTCGGATCTTTCCCGAAGGAAGAAATTAGGACTCTACGAAAATTAAATTCACGTTTACAAGGCCATCCTGTAAGATATAGCGAGATGCAAAAGCACCACAGCGTACCTGGAATTGAATATTCTGGGGGGTCTGAAGGTATTGGTCTTTCTGTATCAATTGGAATATGTCTAGCTAACAAGCTAGACAAGCGAGACAATATGGTTTATTGTCTCCTAGGTGATGGTGAAACCAATGAAGGTCAAATCTGGGAAGCGTCAATGGCTGCTGCAAAATTCAAACTTAATAACCTGATTGCAATCTTAGATAGAAACAAGATTCAGCAAGATGGATTTACCGAGGAGATTATGCCACTTGACCCTATCAAGGAAAAATGGCTTTCTTTTAACTGGGAAGTAGTTGAAATCAATGGGCACAAGATTGAACAGTTGATTCCAGAACTTTTAAAAAGACCTATTGATAAGCCCAAGATCATAATAGCAAACACTGTGAAAGGGAACGGGATAAAACATATGGCTAACAATCCTCAGTGGCATGGGAAAGCGCCCTCAAAAAAACACTTACCTTTGTTAGTAAGAGAACTGGAAGGCGAGTACATGATTTCTCCTTCTATTATAGCAGGAACGAATGGAATCAGCGAGGAGAGCTTGAAACAAAAATTAGCAACAGCGGAACGATACGGGGCAGATATGATACATCTAGACGTGATGGATGGGAAATTTGTTCCAAACTCAACCTTTTTCTTTGATACTATCAAGAAATTACGTGATAGGACGAAATTGCCCTTTGATGCTCACCTAATGATCCAAAATCCTACCTCTGTCTTGGATCGGTATATCGATGCCGGCTGTGATATTATAACTGTTCATGCAGAGACTTGTGGTAACGAACAAGAATTTGAGAGGATCAATTCTAAACTAGTGTCAAATGGTGTTAGCCCTGGACTCGCTGTAAATCCCGGCACCGAATTGCCCCAATGGATTTTCTCTCATCTTGATAATCTTGATGTAATTATAATAATGTCTGTAAACCCTGGTTTTGCTGGTCAAAAATTCATTCCAGAAGTTTCACCGAAAATGAAAAGGGTTATCCCTCTCCTTCGAGAGCGGGGATTTAAGGGCTATTTTGAGGCTGATGGTGGAATAGATCAGTCAACGATAACTCAGTGCTTCGATGCTGGTTGTAGAATATTTGTAATGGGAAATGCCATATTTGGTCATGGCGAAGTTGACAAGCGAATTGGGGAAGCTAGGTCCTTACTCGATTCTTATTTGGAGAAGAGTTTGCTCGATGAAGCCCAGTCTCTAAATATTGAAGAAGATTGGATTAAGGGTCGTAAGAACATAATAGAACAATTTAATTTATCGAGATAATTGAACACTAATGACGAGGGTGCAAAAATGTTTGGTATAGAAAAAAAAGATATAATATATAATGGGGAAGTATGAATTGAACCCTTTGACTGCTAGTGATATTAAATTTTCTGATATGCGTTCCTCATACGGAGATAGCCTTGTAAATTTAGGTGAAAAGTATCCTAACATAGTATGCGTAGGGGGTGATACTACCGACTCGCTCAAAACTAAGAAATTCGGCGAAAAATTTCCGGATAGACTCTTCAATGTTGGAATTGCCGAAGCTAATTTAGTTTCAATCGCAGCTGGTCTTGCTATCGCAGGTAAAGTATCTTTTGCGAGTACCTATGCTGCTTTTATTCCGGGCAGATGTTTAGATCAGATTAGAAATGCAATTTGCTATCCCAACCTAAACGTGAAAATTGTAGTATCTCACGCAGGCTTATCTGTGGGGCCTGATGGAGCGTCTCATCAACAAATCGAGGATATCTCTATTATGAGATCTTTACCAAATATGAGGGTCCTGGTACCTGCAGATGCAATTTCAGTCAAAAAACTGTTGGAAAAAATAGTGCATATTCCAGGTCCATTCTATGTAAGGTTGGCCCGTCCATCAACTGAGGAAATATATTCTGAGGAATCCAATTTTGAAATTGGAAAAGGAACAATTATAAAAGATGGTAACGATATCAGTTTATTTTCATGTGGAACTATGATCTCAGCCTCGCTGAAGGCAAGCGACATTTTGAAAAAGGATCATAATATTTCGTGTAGGGTAGTAGATATGTACTCTATCAAACCGATAGACTCAGAATTGATTTACAAATGTACTATGGAAACCGGTTCATTGGCTTCCGTCGAAGAACATAATATAGTAGGGGGGCTAGGGTCTGCAATTTCAGAAGTAACCTCTGAAATATGCCCCACTTTCGTAAGAAAAATAGGCATTAGAGACAGATATGGTGAGTCTGCAAGAGACGAAGAAATTGATTCACTCTTGGATAAATATGGCTTGTCTCCAGGGGAAATAGTAAAAAATGTGGTCGCCCTAAAAAAGAGTGAAAAAAAATGAAAATTTTCCTAGATACTGCTAATGTTGAATCTATAGAAAAATACAGTGAATTAGGCATAGTAGATGGTATCACTACCAACCCTACATTACTTTCAAAAGAAAAAGGCAACCCCATTAAGATTATGAAGAAAATCGTAGAAATTATGAAGGGGCCCGTTAGTCTTGAGGTAGTTGCTGTTGACTTTGATAAGATGATGGAAGAGTCTTTGAAATTAGCAAAGTATGGTGAAAATGTGGTTGTAAAGATTCCTATGACCATGGATGGCCTAAAAGTTGTGCATGCACTAACCAAAAAGAACATAAAAACTAATGTGACACTGATTTTTTCTGCAAACCAGGCGTTATTGGCTGCAAAAGCCGGAGCTACTTATGTAAGTCCGTTTATTGGTCGATTAGATGACATTGGATCGGAGGGTCTGAATCTGGTAAGCGAAATTGTTCAAATATTCGCTAGCTATGATATCTCAACTCAGCTATTGGTGGCTAGTGTTCGTCATCCATTACATGTAATTGAAGCGGCAAAAATGGGGGCAGACGTCGTTACACTGCCGCCAGACATTCTGGATAAGATGATACGCCACCCGTTGACAGATAAAGGGCTAGACTCATTCTTGTCTGATTGGAAAAAACTAGAAAAAGATAACCCTGATCTAGCATTCTAATTTTATTTATTGTTATTTGGTGCGCTATTATAGGAATACGTCATTCTGCAGTTAAAAGTCCCAATACTTTTTTAGGTAAATCCTGCAATCTCTTTTTTGATAAAGTTAGAATTCTTTGATAGTTGAGGTATTTCAAATTATGTCCAATTCCTATCGCATCTCCTAAATCAGAGCCCAAACCGATGGCAATCATTTCTACACCACTCCTTTTATACGACAATACTACCGAACGCACCGCGTCCATATCGGAGGGTTCACCGTCTGTAAGTGTTACGAAAATATCTGGTTTGAAGGCACTAATGCTTGGCTGAAGTATCTTGTAAATTTCTGCCAAAGGCGTTCCTCCTATTGGTTTTACTTGCATTAGTCTTCTCGCATAAATGGATCCCCATCTTGCCGTTGGGGGTTTAATAACCCAACATTTAACCATTCTAGATTCAGTATTAAAAGCATATATAGAAAATTTAATTCCTAGATATTCTAATCCTTCACATAGTGCTACTGTGGCTTTTTTATACTCTATTTCATTATCCTCTATACTACTTGATAGATCCAAAAGCACTGATATCTTTACATTTATAGCAATTTTCTTATCGCTGATGAAAATTTTTGACTGCTTTTCAATGTAATTTTCAATTTCTATTTCGTCTCCGCTAAAATCATACTTTTCTTTCCATCCGCTTCTCCATTCCCTGAGAGCTATTTTCACCTTATTAATTAAATCAAAATCGTAAATGGTAGTTTCGTCAACACCCGTGTTGTCTGGAATTGCAATAGAAAGGTTTTCAGTTGTTTCAAAGCCTTTATTATCATTTTTTTTACTCTCATTAACTATTATTCTAAACTCTTCGTTGATGTCATCGCCTTGGACAATTTCTCTTTTTAATTTCTCTATCTCTATCTCTTTCGTTTTTATTCTCACTAGTTTTTCAATTTGTGATAAAATTTCCTCCTGCTTCATAGAAAGCCCCACTTCGCTCTTTGGCATAAGAACTGGGATGGGTGGAACTGACATTAATGAATCAACTTGAAGTATTTTGATTATCAGTCTTGTTTCATTTTCTAACCACTTTTGGTCCTTTATTGGGTCAAAAGTTTTATTATTAAGTTTGAAATTTTTAATATAGTCTCTTAAGATGCCGTGTGCATAGTCTGATGCATTTATTACCCTTTCATTTTCGCTACCATAGAGTTCACCTTTTATATACCCTGTTAAAAAGAACTGGGAAAATGCTTCTAAAACTTTGTTCTTCCCATGAAGTGAATTCAATAGGGGTTTGTTGTGCCAAGATAATCCTTCGTAGTATATGATTTCTTTTATCATGCCTTTCCATTCTTCCAATCCCAATATTTCTATCCGTTTTGTCTCTAAAATGTTGAATATGAATCCAAAGACGACGTCGGTATCAAAAATCTTAAATGAATACTTTAATCTGACTGATTCGTACCATAGTAATGTTCGCCATTGTCTGTACTTTTGAAAAATGTTACCATAGAAATAATCTAATCCCGGAAGGATTATTCTTTTCTTGTCTATATTAGTTGAGATTTTTCTTTCTCTTGAAATATGAATGGTTGATTCTGTACTGTCTGACCACCTTTTAGATAAGAATGTAGCAATCTCAAGCAATACATCATTTCTAATGTGGATATTGTCAAGATCGATGTCGTCAAATCTTAAAAATGATTCGGACCTTTTCTTATATTGCTTGTTCTTTATTTTATTTTCATAAGTTTCATCAGGCTTTGTATCATTGTTATTATCCTGGCCATTGTCTTTTCTGTTCCAAAAAATAGACATACTTTGCCAACATACATTAGATGAATATAGATGCGATTATATCCATTACCTTTCGGAACTCAATTTCGCCCCATTGATGGTAAACGTTTGCAAATACAAACTCAGCTGCCTCTTTTGCATTCGTATTGTTCGTTACCAATTTCGAATATGCAATCGTTTCTCTCAAACTCGGGCTATAAAAAATTTCTTCAAGAGAAGCTGCCTTGCGCAAATTATGAGCCAATTTTATCGCACTCTTAATATTTTCTTCATCGTTTTGATTATTTACCTTCACGTGTTTTTTGATAATGTCCATTTCAATATCTTCAGGAGGATAGTTCAGCATAATTCTAATTGGGAATCTGCTTAAGATCTGAGGTGGAAGTTCCTTTGTTCCAACGTGTGACAATGGGTTGATGGTCCCAATTACAAACCAGTTATCCTTTGCCTTTATGGTCTGTCCGTGGAATTCTTTTAAGACAATCTGTCTTCTGTCGTCTAAAGCCTCGTCAAGTCTAAGAAGTACATCTGGTTCGGCCGCATTTAGCTCATCTAGGTATAATAAATCGCCTTGGGTCATTGAGTGAACTAGAACCCCATTTACAAAATTGATTTGACCATTATCAATAGTGTTCGTTCCAATTAGGTGTGATTCTCTAGTCCTGAGGCTAAAATTTACCGATGATAGTTCTTTGTTTACTTGATTTGCGAATTTTCTGACGAGTGTGGTCTTGCCCGTTCCTTTTGGACCAATTATAAGGACAAAAATACCGAGTTTAAAAGCCTTGTCTAATATTTCGAAAGCATTATTCCAATCAATATATTCTATATTCGCATCATTGGCCGCAGACATCAATTTAAGTTTTCTCGCTCTCCTATCTAATTAAAATATATCGTAGAAACGCATATAGTGACCAAAATGATATATGCGTCAAGAAATTACTAAATTAATGATGGTCTAGGATCATGGTTATCTTTGGACTGGTTACCGGGTTAAAAACGGCGTTCACAAAAAAGAATTGATCAATTTATCCTCTTAGAAAATTAGAATATAAAGTCTAGAGTCTTAGTCTTCCATCTGAATTTATTATAGAAAAGAACTCTTGCTTGGTGTTGTTGTTTTCCTTAAAAATCCCGTCAACAGCTGAGGTTGTAAATTCCGCTGAACTAGATTGAGTGCCCCTCGCAAACACGCAGGTATGAATAGCCTTTATGACTACGCCTACACCCTTAGGTTCCAACCTATTTTTGATTTCCTCTAGAATTTGGTAAGTGAGTCTCTCTTGAAGTTGAGGTCTAGACGATACTTTGTCCACAAGTCGCTGGAATTTTGAGAGACCGAAAATCTTGTTATTTGGTATATATCCTATGGCAACCTCTCCAAAAAAAGGAAGCAAATGATGTTCACAAAATGAGAATAATCTCAAATGATTTCCTATTATCATATCATCATGATCTGCTTTAAAGGCAGTAAATTTCTCATATGATCTTTTTTTGAACAATTCTTCACCAAATGCCCGTAGTCTCCTGCTGGTTTCTTTATTGTAAGTGCCATTCTCGCCACCAATCAGCCTGTAATAACCATTAACAGTACTATCAAATTCATCTCGGTTTTCGCTAAGATAAACCTCGTTTATACCCTTTCCTTTTAAACCTAAACTTTCTTTTTCTATCATTTTAATCTGTATTTTTAGTTGATGATATAGTGCACTTGCAAATAAAAATACTTTTGTTATTCTACTATTAAGAAAGTTGATATTGTTTTATAAAAAAGACCCGGACAAAACAATTAACATCTATTTTTATTTTAAAATAAAATTTCATAACAGCAATCAATATCTTCGAATGATTTTATAGGATTGTTCGAATCAACGGAGATTCTCTTAAAATCAAAACCTTTTGAATAAACCTTTTCCATCGTAGTATTTGAAATGATTATCTGATCAGCTTTGGCGTATTCTTGGAGCCTGCTAGCAATATTCACATTAGTTCCCAAGGCTGTAAACTGATCATAGAAAAGGCCAATGTGTGCCTGGCCAGTATTGATGCCACACTTTATGTTAAAATCTGGATTGATTCCATCTATTTTCCAATCTGATATCACCTTGTTTTTTAAGTTAAGAAAGCTGCTTCTTAGTTCAATTGCAGCGTTGATGGCATCCAAAGCTCCGTCGTCCATCCCAATAGTCCTTTCTCCTGGATTTTTCTCAAAGAACCCAAACCATGACATGATGCCATCCCCTATAGTTTTGTCCCATACTCCATTATTATGCGCTATTATACAACTAGCAATCCTATAATATTCTTCTAAAAATTCTAGTATGATATTTTCGCTATCCATCAGATAAAACGACTTTGATAGCTTTGAAAACCCACTGATATCCCAAAAAACAATTGTTATTGTCTTTTTACAAGTTTCTGATACTTGAATACTCTTGCCGGTGCTATTCCTACTACTACTATTACTACTAAATGTCTTTAGATTTTGAAGTCTAAACTGGTCATACATTCTAACTACTCTTTCATAATTTTCATGCCTTATCATATCGATATTGGATTGCATTGACAATATATAACAAGGCAAATATATATGCTTTTCTAAAGGAATTGAAAATTTTAAATATTGCTATCTTATTATAATTTTATTTGAAATTTAAGAACAATCTTGAATTTAAAATTTTTTTACTATAAGATAGGCCTAATAGATTAAATTAAATTAAATTTGCAACTTCTCTAAATTATTGGTCTATCGCATAGATTGTGGTAATCATGACGACTTGGAAAAATGCTCTGAATTAATAGACAAAGGAGGCGTAGTCGTTTATCCTACGGACACCGTTTTTGGTATAGGTTGCGATCCCACAATTGAAAAATCGGTTCTACGATTATTTGCTATTAAGGAAAGACCGTTGGAAAAGTCCCTACCAATATTGACAAGTGACTGGAGCATAGTCTCAAGAATTGCACATATTACTCCACAAGCAACAATACTCCAAGATTTATTTTGGCCCGGAAAGTTGACTCTAATTCTAAAATTGAAACCAAACCATGGACTGTCCAAATATGTGTTTAACAATGATAATAATACTATTGGATTACGTATACCTAGTAGTCCATGCATTCTAAATTTAATAAGCAATACTAGATCTAAATTGCTAGTGGGAACTAGTGCCAACTTATCAAAAAAGATTCCCTCAACGAGATTAGCAGACATTGATGAGACTATCTTAAACAAATGCGATGCTGTAATAGTTAACGAAATATTATCTAGCAGCTATAGCGGATCAACGATAGTGGATGCTTCAGGATCGGGACCCCCTAGTATAGTTAGAGAAGGTGCCATTCCAAAGGAAAAAATCCTAGCAGCGCTTAAACCTTAGCGGAGCAAAACTATGATATTTAATTTTCTTGCTACAACATATAGATACAAAGAGGAAGACCTAATGGATGAGCTAGAAGGGCTGTTTTATGACTTTGGCGAGACTACGGTGGAAGTAAATGAAACTAATGTTTCGGGACTTATTGTGGGAAAATCTTCAACGGATTCAGAGCTTTTTGTAACCTATTTGAGGGAAAAGCTGAAGGATTCACCATGGGAGATTCGGAATCTGCTTAGATTTGTTCCAATACAGAGGGTAGTGTTAAGCGAGGTCGAAGAAATTAGTAATTGTTTACTTGATTTGGCTAAAGAGAAAATTACCAACAAGGGACCTGTAAAAATTCTGGTTGAAAAAAGGCATACCAAATTTAGTAAAAAAGACATTATAGATTCAGTTGGACCTCGTTTGGAATATCCGGTCAATTTGACCAATCCTACATGGATTCTGCTGGTAGAAATTATTGGAAAATATTCCGGAATATCTGTTATCAGTTCCGATATGATGTTTAGTTCAATGACAGAAAAAAGGGTTTCAGAACAGGATTAAATTATGGTAACAAGAATACAGCCTGTCACTAACTCCACTTAGTTTAGTGATATCGCTGCTTTCTCGATAAGAAATTTCAAATACTTTTCTTCATTATTTAGCAGTAAATGAGAATTACCTTTGAATTTATCTTTAAAGAAGTAATTGAGGATGTAATCCTTCTTTGAGGTATTAGGGCTAATTAGGTTACTATCTTCAATGCCATAAGACTTGAGAGTATTTAGAGTGTTACTCAATTTGTCTCCAAGTTTAGAAATTAACACTACAACGAATGCTTTATTTTTGCTATCTCCAAAGTTTACTTTTAGGGCATCTTTTATTTGATTTGTGTAGCATATTCTTAGTAAAAATTCAATTTCGACGTTTTTTATGTTTGATTTGATATTCCTTTTTTCCTCCTCATTAATTATCCTTAAGATTCCCAATATATGGTCTATGCCATAAACCAGTTTTGAATTAACAAATATTATGTTGATAGTATTATCCTCTGACTTTATCTCGTCATATGTATTTTTTACGTACGCGTCAGAGAAACAAAATCCTATGATAATTGCTTTTATTGAGCCCATGTTAATGATCCTTTCGTTGTCCAAGCCTCCACCCAACGACTAATGATGACGTCTTGACTAATATCTTTATGATCGTACCCGATACAAAAATTCAATATCTGGTTTTCTTATACTTTATACATTGAAAAACATTGGACTGGGGAATTTATATTGGAAGGAAGTGATAAAAGTACTTCGCAGTATTATTCCTGTTTATGATAAGGTAAATAGTGCCATTTCATTGGGAAAAGATAATCAGTTTCGAAAAGAAGGTATAAGAAAAAGTGTTTTCCCTGGAAATCATATACTCGACGCAGGCTCTGGATACGGCAACATGTCAAAACTAGTTCTGGATTTCGTCTCTGAAGATGTTACTATAAATTTTTATGATCCTATTCCCGAAATGTTGGCTGAAATCAAAAACAAATTTAAGAATTACAATAGTAGCTATTTTTTATGTAGTGGTATTTTCGAAAAGATTCCATACAAGTCTAATTCATTTGACGCAGTCCTTTGTGGTTATTCGATAAGAGATTCAATCGCTTTAAATGAGTCATTTGTAGAAATTCATAGGGTCTTAAAAAAAAATGGAAGGTTATTAATTGTTGATCTGGGAAAACCTGATAATTTTTGGGCCCGCTATCTTGTATCTTTTTACCTAAAGTATTTCCTCGTTATCATGGCATTTATAGCCGCTGGCAGAGAAGGATTGCCATTTCGTACGTTATATGGTACTTTTCTTAGATGGCCAAGAAACAAAGATCTAAATGATTTGTTATTAAATACATTTTCCAAGGTCGAGTTTAACAAAAAACTAATGGGAGGTGCCATAATTGTTATCGCTTATAAATAATCCTCTAAAAATATGGGGTTCTGTTAACTTAAGCGTTTAACTCAGTATAAATCCGAACTGATTTTATATTATATAGATCAATTACAAGGAGATTTCTTGTATTTTAGCATAATTTACGAACTTTTTTCAAAATAGGTTATCTGGCTGGACATGAGATATGGGAAATCATTTTTAAAAAATTCCTTAAGTTAACAGAGCCAAAATATGCTATACTTTCTTACCATTGTATGTATTAACATGATACATGATAATTGTCATAGTGATAGGATGAATTCCCTTCTAAAGATTCGTAATTGAAAATTCAGAGTAAGAAAAATTATAAACCGAATAGGATAATGAACTTTCATTGACAGATCAAAACAAAATCAAATCGATATTTGAGGATTCTTTTAAAAATAAAACCAAAGTCATAACCGAAGAAATTGCTAAAGGCATTCTCTCTGAATATAATATTAGCGTACCCGGATTCGCTCTAGTGAAGGATGTTGACTCTGCAGTCACAGAAGCAAGAAAATTGGGATTTCCATTAGTGGCAAAAATAGTTTCCCCACAGATTTTGCACAAAACTGATGTGGGAGGGGTCAAAATTGATCTTAAAGATGAAGAATCTGTTAAATCTGCATTTAACGATATGTATGAGAGACTATCAAAAGATTATGAGGTAAAGGGCGTCCTCCTTGAGAAGATGGTCCCAAAAGGGATTGAGATGATAGTTGGTTTGCAAAATGATCCTCAGTTTGGCCCGGTTATGATGGTAGGACTTGGAGGAATTTTCACAGAATTATTCAAAGATGTTTCATTTCGGGTTCTTCCTCTTACCAAAGAAGATGTGATGGAGATGATAGAAGAACTCCAGGGCAAAAAGTTGTTAAAAGGATATCGTGGTTCAGAACCAGTAAATATGGAAATATTGATTAATGCCTTGCTTAATATAGGAAAATTAGGTTACGATATTTCACCGTATTATGAAAGCATAGATTTCAATCCTGTAATCGTATATCCTGACAGTTATTATGTGGCTGATGCAAAAATCATTTTATCAGAACAACCCAGATATGATGTAGTTTCTAACACCAAACCGAATTCTACGAATATGGATCTGTTTTTTAATGCCAAATCTATCGCGTTAATAGGCGCCTCTCCTGAAATAGGAAAGATCGGAAACTCGGTACTTGAAACATTAGTAAAGCATGATTATAAAGGAATAGTCTATCCTGTAAATGCAAAAGGCTACCCTGAAATAATGGGGATACCAGCCTATAAGAGTCTAGGTGACATTAAAGATCCTATTGACGTGGTAATTGTTACTGTAGATTTGAAATATGTTCCTGATTTATTGAAGATTTGTGGCGATAAATCAATCCACAATGTTGTAATCATTTCCGGAGGTGGGAAAGAGTTAGGAGGAGAAAGAGCAGATATCGAACAGAAGGTTAAGGAATTGTCAGCCCAGTTAAATATCAGGATTATTGGACCAAACTGCATTGGAATGTTTAACGGCGAGAATAGACTAGATTGCGCCTTTCAAGGTCATGACCGTATGCTCAGACCTAAAAATGGCAATGTTTCATTTTTGTCTCAAAGTGGAACTATCGGCATCGCATTCATGGAGCACTCATTTCCGTTTGGGATGAGCAAAATGGTTTCTTATGGAAACCGATCTGACGTAGATGAAGCTGACATGATCTGGTATCTAGCAGAGGATCCACAAACCAAGGTAATAGGATTATATGTTGAAGGCTTGGGAGATGGCAGAAAGTTTGTTAACACTGCTAAAAAAGTAATTTCTGAGCGAAAAAAACCAATTGTGGTATTCAAAAATGGGCGAACTACAAGAGGTGCTAAACAAGCTGCCTCTCACACTGGTTCCCTAGGAGGAACATATAGCGTTGTGAAGGGTGCATTTTCACAAAATGGAATAATTTCTGTGGACAGCTACGATGAACTGACTGCTTCTCTCAAAGCGCTATCATGGCAACCAGTACCAGAGGGAAACAGAGTTGCTATGGTTACGAATGGTGCCGGGCCGATAATTGCAGCCATTGACCAATTTGAGCGACTGGGATTACAGGTAGCCAACCTAAGCGAGGAGAGTATGAAATCATTCAAGTCTCATTATCCCGCAACCTATGTAATCGGTAATCCTTGTGATGTCACTGGATCAGCAAATGCTGACGATTATAAATTTGCGATCCAGACATTTATGGATGATCCAAATGTTGATATTGTAATGCCGTGGTTTGTCTTTCAAGATGACCCTCTTGAGGAAAAAATAGTTGATATTCTAGCCGAATTCAATAAGCAAGGGAAAAAACCCATCCTAGTTGGTGCCTTGGGAGGTCCATTTACTCAAAAAATGGCTAACAAGTTAGAGGAGAATAATGTGCCAGTATATCAATCTGTAAATACTTGGAGTATAGCAGCTAGTTCATTAGCCAAATGGTCTGCTCTATCCAAATCGTATCAGTAGACCGTTTTTTAGAATCTCAACTCTTTTTTTGGTTTATTTAGAGGAAAACATTCTTAAATTTGTAATACCTATTATATTATATCATGGCAAGTGTACAACAACCTAAAATTATTGATGTTACAGCAAAGGCTGCAGAAAAGGTTACAGAATTTATGAAACAAGAAGGAAAAGATAATCTCTATTTGAGAGTATATGTCACTGGCGGTGGATGTTCTGGGTTATCATATGGAATGGGATTCGAAGAAAATCCAGACGAAGATGATGTAATATTGGAACAAAACAAAGTTAATATTTTAGTAGATAATTATAGTCAAAAATATTTGAAGGGTGCCGTGGTCGATTACATTGAAAGCTTGATGGGATCAGGATTTAAGATAACTAATCCAAACGTTACAAAGAGCTGCTCATGTGGTCACTCATTTTCTACTGAGTAATTTTTTTATCTCATTCGGAATCCATTCTTATATATTTATATTTTTTGCTTTTTTTATAGTATATCCGGGGTTTAACTCTTAAACTACATGAAAATAAATAAAACGATGACTTGACTGCTTTTTTTTTGAGCTGTCTTAAATTCCCGTACAGTTAGGTCAAATAGTTGTTATTTAGGGCCAAATCCCTCTAAGCTTTATGGCTTCAGCAACTCTATTGACTGCCAAAGCGATACTAGCTGTACGCATGTTTGTATTATATTTTTGATGTGCGTCATATACCTCGGCGAAAGCCCTTGTCATGATTACATCTAACCTCTCGTTTACTTCAGCTTCAGACCAGTATTCTCTCCTTAGATTTTGGAGCCATTCAAAATATGATACTGTTACTCCACCACTATTAGCCAATACATCTGGGATAACCAAAATGTTGTTTTCATAGAAAATTTGATCAGCTTCTGGGGTCGTGGGACCATTTGCCGCTTCAGCTACGATTTTGGTCTTTATTCTAGAGGCATTGTCCTTAGTAATCTGATTCTCTAGTGCAGCTGGGATTAAAATCGTACATTCTGTCGTTAATAATTCATCATTATTTATTTCAGTTGCACCAGGGAAGCCATGGATAGATTTATTTTCTATCTTAAATTTGATTAATTCATTTACTTTAAAGCCGTTCTTGTTGATTATTGCTCCCTGAGTGTCTGAAACAGCAATAACTTTCGCACCCTGTTCCTCAACTAATTGAGCTGCAAACTGTCCTGCATTACCAAATCCTTGGACGACTACTGTTGCCTCATTCATATTGATATTTTGTCTTTTGGCTGCCTCTCTTACTGTAAAAGACAACCCTCTTCCTGTAGCTTCAGTTCTACCTAATGATCCACCTATAGATAGGGGTTTCCCAGTAATCACACCTGGTTCACCACGATTGCCCTTGAGAGTGGAATAAGTATCCATTATCCATGCCATTTCTTGGCCCCCAGTGTATACATCTGGTGCAGGGATGTCAGTGTAGGGTCCAATAATATCGGAAATAGCATATGCATATCTTCTTGTCATCCTTTCTAACTCTGAGATCGACATTTTCTTGGGATTGCAAATTATGCCTCCTTTGCCGCCTCCAAGTGGTATCCCTGTTATGGCACATTTCCATGTCATCCACATAGAGAGTGCCATTACTTCTTCAATAGTTACTTGAGGATGGTATCTGATTCCCCCTTTAAACGGACCCCTTGCATCATTGTGTTGAGAACGGAACCCTGTAAAGACCTCTATCCTTCCATCATCCATTTTGACAGGTAGGGATACTGTTAAAACTCTCTTTGGTTTCGAAAGTATTTTGTGGATACCTTCATCTAAATTGATAATTTTTGCAGTTTCTTGAAGCTGTTTCAAAGCCATTTGATAGGGATTACTAGTCGATGCAGACTCGTTAGCATTACTTGTCATTATAATAGAGGGAAAAATTTTGATATATTTAAATTTAATCAAATAGTCACTACCGTTATTTGATATCTTAGAGATGGATGGATTTAATCGGACAATATCAGCAATTGATTGAATATTTTATAGCTTTTATACGGATCCTCTTGCGCTCTAGTCAAAACAAATAGGAGAAAATGAAGATAGGATTCCGTACATGCGTTAATTTTATGAACAATAATTCTTTTTAACCGTAACTCGGGAATTCCCTAAATTTTAGTTACTATACAGAACTTTATGGAACTAACTGAAAAACGGCCCCTCAGTTTTAAAATTATTGGGGCCGATCTGTCATACAAGATACGCGACTAGGTCTTTATTGCGCATGTTTAATTCATTTTTACTTTGCAAATCGAAAAAGACAAAAATAGAGTCAGAGTAGCCCTGTTAATAATATTATATAATAGCTAAGTTTTGGCTCCATTTTGTCACACACTCCTTTCATTGACATCTGGAACAATTTTGTGATCTTCAAATCTCAAGATGGATTACCGTGTTCAGATTTGCTAATTCCTGCTTCATTGGTATTACTCATGCATGTGCTCATACAATACCTTTTAAGAGATTGATTGATCATTGTCAAAACAAAATATCCTGAAAAAACTAGATGAATCGCTTATCGATCTTTTTGCCAATGTCGCTTAGATTATCTTGGCCTAAAATGAAACGTATAATATCTTACATTTGGTATTCAGGTTATCTATGAGTGAGAAATAATCAGGAAAAGTGGCGGAAAAAAGAGTATACAGGCCGCTCATGGTTAAACAGAGGAAAAAAATCTCATTCAAGCGAAGTCAATTCAAATCGCTATCTTCTAATTATTTAATTTACTTTTGTTAAGTAACATCAATTCTAAATCCTCATTTTGGTCAGAATGTATATAAATAGTATTCTTAATACTTTACTATTTGTTTGGTAAATATTGAATTTCTAAAACGCTTTTCTGCGGATTATACGGAGAATTTAGATAGTTATGAGTATGTTCCATTTGTATCTAAGAGGCTGTTAAATCATTATGCCAAATGTTATCATGCTCATAGTTTTAGTTATAGGATTTTGTTACCGAGATCATTTGACTCTCCAAAAGAAAATGATATTTCAAGGAAATTGGGATTGCAACTTCAAAATGAATTGTTATCTGGAATAAGGTCTTTGAAATTAAGGCCAAACATCAAAGATTACCGATATGTTCACGACGATTCACACTTTGGCTGGTTATTACTAGATCCGGCGTTAACAAATAGGTTTCACTGAAATTGCACTATCGTTTTACGTTTTTTTGTATCACGTAATTTATCCCTAATGACCAAATGTTCTGTTATTAACACTAGTTCTAATCCCTTTGGTTCGAATCCACAATATTGATTTTTTGTTGCTCGTTGGGTTTCAGGATCTTTACTAATATTGCAACTATTACCAAACCAAAAAAGTATCCACCTATCAAATCTATGAAGTGATGTTGAAAAAGGTACAGTTTGGTGAAGCTTATTAATATTGGGAAAAATATCAAAAATACTATTGCGAACCTAGACGAATATTTATAAGATAATCCACCCACGATAAAACTGAAAGCGGCTGCTGAGGCGATATGATTAGAGGGGTATGAATAATCTTGAGCAAAGGGCATAAAACTATCCCGTTCGAGTGTAAATTTCTCTGGTAAGATTATTAGTGGTTTAAATTCGGGACCTGGGTGCTCAATCGCAAACAAAGGTTTACAATAGGTTACTAAAATAGTAACGGAAACTAATGTAATCAATAAAATCATACCGATTTTTCTAGTTCTCTTAATTATTGTAAGAATAAAACCAACAATTATTAAATTAATAGTATCAGACATGGTAGTAATAATAATAAATACTGCGTCCAATGTTTGGCTCCTTATTTGGTTGATGAATTTTGTGACTATTTCGTCTAAATTACCGAATACTCCTGTGACTGCAATAACGCTTGCAATAGCAAAAATAAAAAAAAATAAAAAAATAAAAGTTACTTTGATATTCCAATAAGGGTTTATCGGTTCTATTTGGATCTTTTTATTCACCATGAATTAGTAGAAAGCTGTTCATACCTGTCTTCTGTCAATCAAATCCAGTCTTTTACCGTTAGTTAAAAGACTTTGGATTCATCCTTCATTTGAGCAGCTGATGTTGGGTCCTTATCAACATAATATTTTACCATTCCCAGTTTTAACACTTTTAATGAAAGTAAGGCACACTTTATTCTAGCAGGGCCCAAATTTGTCAGACCAATATTTTCAAGTACATCGTCTTTTGTGATATCTTTAATTGTTGTCAGTGGTTTATTTGAAACCATTTCAGTCAACATAGAGGCGCTAGCCTGGCTGATAGCGCATCCCCTCCCATCAAACTTGATATCTTTAATTATGTCGCCATCAACTTTCAAATCAATTGAAATTTCATCACCGCAGAGCGGATTACTATCATTTATCCTTATATCCGGATCTTCAATCTTTCCTTTATTTCGTGGATTTCTATAGTGGTCAAGTATCATTTCCCTGTAAATATCTTCACTCATATATTGAATATCCTCCTAGCATGATTTAAAGCATCTATTAATATATCAATTTCCTCTTTTGTATTATAAATATACAGGCTAGCTCTAGATGAAGCAACGATATCAAGCTTTTCCATCAGCACCTGGGCACAATGATGTCCTGACCTAATTGCAACTCCAAAATCATTTACTATAGTGGCGCAATCATGTGGGTGGATTCCCTCAATATTAAAAGAGACCAGGCCACCTCTATCTTTTGCAATTTTGGGACCGTACACTTTTATATTTTTTATTTCTTGGATTCGGCCTAAAAGATAGGCGGTCATTTCTAATTCATGTTCGCGAACATTATTCATCCCTATCTTATTGAGATACTTTATAGCAGAACTAAAACCGATAACATCAGCAATATTTGGGGTTCCACCTTCAAACTTGTAAGGCAGATCGTTAAATATCGTGTTTTCTTTATGAACCTCTTTGATCATATCGCCTCCAGAAATAAATGGCTTCATGTGCTCTAATATTGCTTTTTTGACGTACAACACTCCAACGCCTGTAGGGCCGAGCATTTTATGAGCTGAAAATGCCAAAAAATCACATCCTGTTTGTTGAACGTCCGTTTTCATATGTGGAACTGATTGGGCACCATCCAAAACGACAGGGATGTTTTTTTCATGTGCAATTTTGATAATTTCCTTAGCTGGAAAAATAGTTCCTAATACATTAGACATTTCACTAAGGGATACTAACTTAATTTTTCCCTCACCTTTCCTAGACAAGACTTCTTCCAACGCCTCTAGGTCCAGATATCCATCCTCGTCTACCTCTAAGTATTTGATTTTTGCTCCTCTACTCTTACAAAGAATCTGCCAAGGAACGATATTACTATGGTGTTCATATTCAGTCAATAGTATTGTATTCCCTTTTTTTATATTGGCACTTCCCCATGAATAAGCCACTAGATTGATAGACTCGGTAGTGTTTCGTGTAAAGATAATTTCTTCTTCGTTTTTAGCGTTTATGAATTTTCTAACGTTCGTCCTTGTTCTTTCGTATTCCTCTGTAGCTTCTTCAGCAATTTGATAAACTGCCCTATGAATATTGGAATTGTACTCTGAATAATACCTACAAATTGCATCTATTACTTCGTTGGGCTTTTGAGTGGTTGCAGCATTATCGAGATATACCAATTTTTTTCCATCGTTTAGTCGTCTATTTAATATGGGAAAATCCTCTCTAATCTTACGAACGTCTAGAAGAGCTTGCATTAATGTTTATTATTCTTTATTTTAAGATATAAACTTAATATCTATAAAAGATATCCAATGAGCATTTAGAGTCAAAATGTCTCGGATGTATAAAATCAACAGGCATTTTTATACAACCAACACTTTACCAAATTATTACCAACCAGAATATCAGGGGGATCGTTTTTGCAATCTCCAAATGCACGAGGACATCTATCCATAAACCGACAGCCTTCTCCTATTTCTGTCATATTTGGGGGGTCTCCTTTAATGAATTGGATAGATTTCTCTGAGGATCTTATATGGGGTATTGATTGGATGAGGGCTTGAGTATATGGGTGCAAAGGTTTTTCAAATACTGTTTTAACATCCGATATTTCGACAGCTTGCCCTGCGTACATGATGATTACTCTATCTACCAGATTTGGAATCAGTGACATGTCATGAGTTATGATTATTATTTTCATATTTTTTTCCTCTTTTAATTTTTTTAATAATTGTAATACTTGTGACTGAATTACCACATCTAATGCCGTAGTTGGTTCGTCTGCGATTAGAATCCTAGGGCCAAGTAATAACGCATTGGCTATTACTATTCGTTGCTTCATTCCACCGCTTAATTCATGGGGGTATTTTTTACAAACAAGGTCGGGATTTAATCCTACATCAGTAAGAGCAGACCTGATAGTTGAAATACAATCTTTATTAGATATTTTTTTTCTATGTGTTGACAAAATTTCCCTCATCTGATCTTCTATGGTAAACACTGGATCAAGACTATTCATTGATCCTTGAAACACCATTGATATTTTCTTCCACCTGTATTTCTCATTGAATTTCCTCTCGGAGATATGCAAAACATCTTGATCTTCAAAGATGAAATTTCCTGATACAACGGAGCCGTTATCTGCCAATGATCTCATGAGCCCATAGGCAAGTGTACTCTTTCCTGATCCGGATTCACCTATTATACCAATACCTTGGGTATCTTTCATCTCGAACGAAATTTTGTCAACGGCATTTAAGATTCCTGATTTTGTTTTGTAAGCTATAGAAAGATCATTGACTTCAAACGTACCATTTGTACTTTTGCCTGGTATGTTTTCATAGAAGCTATTACTCTCATTCATTTCAATTACTTCTTGTCGGATTAAGCAGCACTAGATTTTTGTTTAATCATCATAAGTTCACTTTATCTTTTGCTTTATATTATTTTTTGTATAATTTAGGTCTTAATTTTAGTGATAAACGATTTTATTGTCGATAGGGTCAATTTATTTTGATTTCCATATCCATGACCGAATTAATCATAACCTGTGTAAAAAAAAACACACAAGGGATCATAGTCCAAGTGGGAATTAATGGAAATATTTTTGATGTTAAAACTATAGCCCAAAAAATATGGTCCAGGGAGAATACATATTTTACAATAGCAAATGGGATCAGGGTGAGGGTATTTGCACTTAGACACCCTTCTAATGATGAACCCTATCTTACCACCACTACTAACTTGAAATTGCCAAATAATCTTAAATATTTACCTAAATGCCAATGACTCTATCTCCCTTCTGGTTTGACATCCTGGTCCATGCAAAAACTAGAATCGAGTTTAAACGGATATCGGTTAAAATTCCTATCTAGAAGGTCATAGATAAAAAGAAAAGAATCATGGATCAAAGGCTATATGATATGAATGAATCGTCAAAAAAATCAAAGATATTTAAGTGTATTCTTTTATTAGGTATAAAGTGGTAATGAAAACCCCTATTTGTACTTTTGATGCTAAAACAGGTATTTTATGTAACTTATGTGAAAGCAAACTCGAATCAGGCCAGATAACTCAATCAGATGTTGAGAGCTCTATAGTTCTTACAAGACTAGCACAAAAAAATTCTAACATAAATAAAATGACGTTAGTTTCGGCAAAAGAAATTCAAAATGAACATATACTTATGTTCAAGAGTTCTGATATAAGGCTAATCCGTTCAAACATCGAGCTTAGTGATATCATAAATAAAGCCTTCCAGAAAGATATTTGGATTATTGAATCTGATTCTAATGATCGAAGATTTCTAGATAATCTATTTCATCCCATAAAGTTAGAAAGTGTAAATTTCGTCTGGTTACCTGATGGGAGTAAGTTGACAAGGGTTGTACTCGCAAAGAATTCCAAAGGAATCGATGAAAAAAGGTTAGAAACTATAAAAATGATTTCCATGGCAGTTAGGCAAATCGATCTCATAATTGAGTATGATTGAAAACCTTCGATTTTCAATGTCGAACATGTAGTTTATTAAAAGGAATTGATTGATTTCATTAGATATGGCACACTCAGCTCAGGATGAATCAACCAGCAACACAAGAACTCACTTCACTTCTGAATTACAAGCGTTACAAACGGGTTCAGAAGTTAAAGTTGCAGGGTGGATTGAGGATTTCAGGGATATAGGCAAACTTGGATTCATATTACTCAGAGATGTGACCGGTTTAGTCCAAACTGTTTTGGTAGGAGAGAATTTGCAAAAAGCTAAATCTATTCCTAGACAGAGTAATATTTTGATAACAGGTGTAGTACAGAACACCAAGTCTAAGAGTTTTCCATTCGAGATCAGGGTCAAGGAAATTTTTGTTTACTCACCCGCTTCTCTATCTCTCCCTCTAGATCCAACTGGCAGGGTTGAATCAAATTTGGATACCAGGTTGGACAGTAGAGCTCTAGACCTGCGAAACCCCAAAATTTCTAATATCTTTATCATTCGTTCAAATACTTTGAGAATAATTCGAGATTTTTTCTCTGAAAACAGGTTCATAGAGGTAAATACACCTAAAATAATAGGAAGTGCAAGCGAAGGAGGATCAAACCTTTTTTCATTTGATTATTTCAAACGGAAGGGGTTCTTAGCACAAAGCCCTCAGTTATATAAAGAACAACTAGTCTTGGCTTTGGATCGCGTGTTTGAAATCGCACCATTTTTTAGAGCTGAAAATTCTCATACTCTTAGACATCTTAATGAATTTTTGAGTATTGATCTAGAAGCGGCTTACCTTGATTATTATGATATTATGAATCTAGTTGAAGAACTAATCAAGAAAATACTCATGCATATGAGAGATTCCAATTACATCGATAATGAGAATCCGCTCATTAATGAAAACACATTAAACGACTTAATCTCACTTCCATTTCCAAAAATAAGTTACGATAAATGTTTGGACGAATTAACTAGTTTAGGAGAAAAAGTTACCTTTGGGGATGATTTATCTGATTCCTCTTTAAGAAAGTTAGGTGAAAAATTTGAAAAGTTTTATTTCATTGTTGATTGGCCACTTAACTTAAAGCCTTTTTATATACACGAGAAGGAATCCCGTCCTATCCTGTCAAAGTCATTTGATTTGCAGTTTGGCCATCTTGAGCTAGTATCTGGAGGGACTAGGCAGCACGATGTGTCAAAACTGAAAAGTCGACTCACAGAACAAGGATTATCTCCTGAAAGCTTTAAAGATCATTTGAGAGTCTTTGAGTGGGGGATGCCGCCTCACTCAGGCTGTGGACTGGGATTTGATAGATTAATAATGGTATTATTAGGTCTTAGTAATATTAGAGAGGCAGTTTTATACCCTCGAGATACTTCAAGAATTAGCCCTTGACAATGATCATCTTGATTTCTTCAATACCATCAATTTTACCCTTTGAGGAATCACTGAAAATAAAACATCTCATCTCATCAGTTGTTGTGGATTTGATTATCCATGGTATTGGGTTTATTTCCATGTATATCTTGTCAGTTTCTGACGGAAAGGGCTTGGAAGGATGTGAATGAAATATGCCAACGACCGAATTGTTTGATAATTCTGCATATTTATAAATTTTCAGTAATTCATTTTCATCCATGGTAAACCTGACCTCCGATGAATCTCTGTTACTCATAGGGATTACCTCTTCAATCTCATAATTGTTCTCCTTCTTCTTTCCAAGTAGTAGCGCACACGATTCCTTTGGATATCTCGTGGATGCAGTCTGATCTAATGTTATAAGTTGACCAGCCCTTATCTCTACTGTTAGTTGATTCATTTCAATATACCTTGCCACTAAAATAGAATCGTGCTTTTAAGAATCAAAATAAAGAAACTATTAATTATACTATAATCACCCTTTAATATATTCATGACAGACTGGGACTTGCTCATGCCAGGCGCTGGGTTAACAGCTGTTGGTGCCATTGGAGTAGCCGTATCTCTATCTGGAATCGCTAAAACCTTTATGGATGGAATGCAGTCCGTTTCACTCTTACTAATGTTTTTTGGATTAATTTTCTTAACTGCCGGGCTCTTTAAGGATGGTTTTCCTACTTCAAAAAAATCAAAAACTGCTGTGGCCGTAATATTGATTCTATTCATAACTGCAGGAATTATTGGAGCTTTGCAAGCAAGCACCAGAGTTCCTTCAATATTTTCATATATCGCCATTATTGTTACTATAAGTATTCCTTCACTAATAATAATAATCGCTTCCTATCGGAAGCATGCTCATTTATTGAAAATAGCCACGGCATGTGTAGCGGTTATGATAATAGGATCTGGGCTTATAATATCTACTGCCTGGATGGCCGCAACTGCGACTGCGACATCGGAGGATGAAACAACGGACGGTGACTCTCAAAACCCAGCAATACCCAAAGTTGTTAATACTACTATTGTTGCTGCTACCATCCCTCCCGGTGCCTCTGGCCAGGGAAATCCCTATTATGAACCAGCAATAATCGAAGCCAATAAAGGCGAAGCTATCGAATGGACTAATTTAGACAATGTTCCTCATACGGTGACTAGTTTCGCTGATGATGGCCAATCCTTTGATTCATCCTTGATAATGACAGATCAGAAATACGTCCTCGATACCTCTGGTCTTACCGAATCAGAGTATGACTACTTTTGTACTTTGCATCCTTTCATGATAGCCTCATTTACCTTGAGTTAGCCGTATTATCCTCCCAAAGGCGAAAAAATTTTTAAAAAAAGGTTGTAAGAGCGGGACTATGGTTTTGAAAATATTTTTTTGATCGAAGAGAACATATTTCCGTTACTACTTGGAGCATTACCTTCATAACATTCAGGACAAACAGGCCGTAAGTTTTCTGGTCTATTGTCCTTTTTTGACCCATTTATATAAATAAAATGTGGTTGATTTGTTCCAGATAATTTCTTTGAACATTCCTGACACCTATATTTTGACCTTTCAAGAACTGTTTGTTTTATGGCAAGTGATAATTCTTTATACTTGTCCTTTTTCTTCCTATTATTACCTGATGCGTTTCCTAAGAAAGACAATATATCTATCTTCTTGAATTATCTTACATAAATTCTTTCTTTAGTAATCTAAATTATATAAGGCCAGGTTCAAATGGATTACTCCGTGAATAATCTTAATGGTAATGAGGATATTGACGAAAAGATAATTCATTGCGCTTTATGCGGCCGAGAAATAAGACACAGTCAGGCATGGCCTCACGTGGATGGTGACTCAAACCTGGGAGTAAAAAAAATCGATTATTTTTGCAGTGAGGAGCATAAAGCAGAGTTCTTTGGCTCATAGATTCTGTACAGTATTTTTTTTATTAATTTTTAGAAAATTGACCAATCATGTTTAGCTGCCATATCTATTAGGCTCCGAGGGATAACATGTTTTAATCATCCATAACATTGAAATATTTCTTCATCGTCAGTCTCTTTTCTGTATATTTCTAGTTAAAGTTATTAGTTTACGTTTAGGTGATTCTATGCAAACTTTTCAACTAATTCAATATGGCACTCATGACCCCTGTGATCCTTATCAATCATTATAGCTTCTTCCTCTGTTATGGGAAATCTTTCATTATTCAAATGTTTTGAATCCTTCTCTAATAATACAATCTTGCATTGGTCACAAATTAATTGCTGTACCATCATAACATTATTGGATTCCTATAATTTTTTAAACCTTTGGATGAATAGCAAGAATAATTTATTAGTTTCTTGGTTTTAATTTAACTCAAGAGATATTACGAAAGAATTGTAACAATCTCCTGTGACACTGAACTCTAATCTGTGAGCTATCTTGAAAACGAGGCTAATATTTCCCAACATTAATGAGTCGGACATGAAACAAGCACTTTTGGTGTAATAAATAGGATTTATGCTTGTTGTAAATATCTCAAGAGAACACGTTTAAATTAACTGTTATAAAGTTTGAATCCATAAAAAAAAGGCCTAAAGAAATTTTACCAAAGGCTGAAGAACGACAATAATGTAACTAAGGTTGATAATACTGTACACAAACCCCATTTAGAAGTTAAAGAAAATGCCTTAAAAAAGATAGAAATTTCTATTAGTCGTAATAGAAATGTCACCATCTATATTCCTAAAAATAAAGATCCTTTATACAAAAAAGAAAAACTCTAATTCGATCAAAAATTAATAAGGATTTAGCAATTCGAAAGGTCCTTCATATTGTATTAAACACAATGATCTCTCCTCGCAAACGTATATGTTTGATACCGATTCATTTACGCAATTTGCTCCATCCCTACATTGATTAATTTGGTTATTCAACTGCTCGAGTGATTGATTATCGCACTTTGCATCGTCTCTACATTGATTATTTTGGTAATTATCCTGAACAAGATCTCTGGTCTGTTCATTTGTGCCCTCATTTGTTTGAGCCTGTGTATCTTTATTATCTGCAAAAACATAATTGGTATTTATAATCGAAAATGACGTAATCATAGAAATCACACAAATTATCATAATATTCTTCATTATCAATGTTTAATGGGTTTTTGAATTTATTTAAAATTCTTAAGATCAGGCTGTACAATTAAACCAAAATTCTTATCAGAAATTTATTTCTACCATAAAGATTGAATAGAAATGTCGATTAGATTCTAGTGCATGCTTAATCTATACGATTATGAATTACTGTATGATCCTGTTCCATTAGATGCTAAGGTGTACGAATGATTGGGTAGTCTGTCGCCTTAAGTTATGTCATGAAATACCAATTGCTATTGCCACGTTGAACTTGAACACTCGGCAATGACAAATAAGATTACAAAAGCTTAGATAATGCTTTTTTGGCTTTTTATTTTCATCAAAATTCAAATCAGTAGATTCATGTATTTGGCTAACTTTGTAATTCTTATAATTCAAGTAGTTTTTTGATCTGATTTGTCTCCCTAAATTTATTATATAAATAAAGTAAATTAACTGTCTATTTACTATATTTAGTACAATGCAAGAAAGGAATCTGATAAAAAGTGCCTCCGGCTAAGAAAGTCTGTATAGTATGTGAAAAAAACATCGATGTGACAAGGGGCCAGGAAATAAAAAGATGTTATTACTGTAACAATGCAATTTGCAATAAACACTTTAGTTTTTGTAGACTGTGTACAAAATTGATTTGCGATAATGAACTTAGAAAATGTGATTATTGCCCATTTGATCAATGTAAGAACTGTACCATTAAGTACAAGAACAACAAGTCAAATTCTATTTCGTTATGTTGTTTAGAATGTTCCACTAATGAAAAAAATAGGGGTTGAATCATTAACCTTCTATATGCCTGAATACGACTATCGAAATTCGGGGAAGCACTACCTAACTGGATATATGCTATTCCTGTTTCTACGTCAATTGGACCGCCTGACCATGCTGTTGCTCCACCGTTAGGTGGATTTTTACCATTTTCGACCCACGTTCCACTCGTTGTGTTAATATTCCATAAAATGCTTCCGTCCGTTTTGTTTAGAGACATTATATCGCCCTTTACAGATCCTTTCCTGGAGGAGTCGGATTCCACCAGATCCAGCAATCACATATTATTTCCAAATCAGAGGAGGTGAGTTTATGGCATATCCTAAACTGATATCTCCTGATTTCGGGGACTCCCCCAATATTTCTCCATTAGCAGTGTTCACAGAAATAATTTTAGCCTTAGTTCCTATGGTGGTATAGACTATTCCATCTGAAAAATACGGTCCCATGGTAGGGCCTCAGTCTAGATCAAGCCTCCATTTAATGTTTCCAGTTAAAGTATCAAAAGAAATGATGTTTCCTATATAGTCTTGAAAATAACCGCTGCTTTTTTTACTATTATGGGTGGGTCTTGTATTACATACGTGTTATTCAATCGCCACTTAATTTTTAGATCTCCTACGTTAGATTTGTCGACCTAAATTTGATTACTGTTCCTTGTCCCATATAGATCGTGGTTGACAAATATCCAGTTACTCTAATTGTTTCTTCCATACCTGTTTCAAAATGTTTTTTCAGATCCTCTGCCTTTTGGTCGTGCATAAGATAAGAGATGTCCAACCTGTCAGTTGAAATTCTATCAGGGTTATCTGTGCCACTGGCTAAAACATCATAATGGTGTTTGAAACTTGAAACATATTTAGAAATGAAATTATACCAATACTAACAATGCAATAGTTTTTACGAAATCTTAAATTAACATTGTTATTATTTGAATTACTCAAAACTAAAATCTTTTTTTTAATTATCATTAATGAGGTTTGTATTAAGCTCAGGGATTATGATCTAATGAAGATAATATTCGATAAATTACACAAGATAATTTTGAAGTTTATTGATTAATTCATATTTAAGGATACCATTACTTCCCTCTAGTAATAGCTTTCACTTTAGGAAAGTGAAGGGAAAGGATTCCCAAAACTTGCTTTCATTATATCAAATTTCTTAGGTGAAGTTTCGGGTTTTGTGTTCAAAAATTCAAACTCTATCTTACAATAGGTTTAATATATTATGAGAAGGAATTCAATTTATGGGTGATTCCTTTTCAGATTATTTGATTGATACCATAAATAAAGGGTCTTTATCATTGATGCTATCGATTGGTCACCGGACTAGACTTTTTGATATCATGTCTAAAATGCCTCCATCCACAGTTGAACAAATCGCCAAGGAGGCAAATCTTAACCAAAGATATGTTAAAGAATGGCTGGGAGCTATGGTAACCGGAAAAATTATAGATTATGATTCATCAAATAGTACCTTTAATCTGCAAAAAGAAAAGGCACAATTTTTGACTCGAAAAGATAATCAATATAACTTTTCAGCTTCAATGCAGTGGATACCAATTTTAGCACAAGTAGAAGACAAGATTGTTGAATGCTTCCATCGTGGCGGTGGAGTACCGTATTCATCGTATAATAGATTTCACGAAGTCATGGCAGAAGAAAGCTATCAAACAGTGGTTGTCGGTTTAACGGATCATATACTGCCATTGGTACCTGGGTTAATTGGCAAATTAGAAGATGGAATGTGTGTTCTTGACATAGGATGTGGTAGAGGCAAAGCGGTAAATATACTTGCAAAAAAATTTCCGAATAGTACGTTTGTTGGATATGATGTAGCAGAAGAGGCGATTAAAGGAGCATCTGCCGATTCTAAAGCCTTGAACAATTTCAACACCTTGTTTGAGGTCCAAAATCTCTTAACCGTTCAACCTTCTAAAAAATTTGATCTTATTACAGCATTTGATGTTATACATGATCAAATAGACCCTTCAAGGACACTGAAGTTTATCTTTGATTCCTTAAAAAGTGGAGGAGTGTTCTTAATGCAAGATATCTTGTCCTCTACTGAGCTTGCCGAAAATATCAATCACCCATTAGGTCCTTTTTTGTATACTATATCTTGTTTGCACTGTATGTCGGTTTCCCTCTCTCAGAATGGTGCTGGACTGGGTGCTATGTGGGGAAAGGAAAAAGCGTCGGATATGTTAAAAGATGCAGGGTTCGTGGGAATTGAAGTAAAAACCCTTTCACATGATTTTCAAAACTATTACTATACGGCTACCAAACCATAAGAACGGTTTGCCAATTCTTCTCAGAATCTTTACAAATAGTCTACTATTATAGATATTGCTGTCCCACAAATTAAAAAAATTTTCCTTTCTGGTTTTTATCCTTGGTGGTGCTCACTGAATTCATAATTTAGATGAGAGTAATTAACGAATTTGTTAATTTTATGGACAAAATCTATCTACGATGGATTAATATCTTATGGCCATCGTAAATGTGGACCGGGTGGGATTTGAACCCACGACCACCTACGTATCCTCTGCTAATTGCATGCAAGGCAGGTATTCTACCAGACTAAACTACCGGCCCATTTAGCCTGTTTTACTCAAACATATTTTATCGTTCTATTTTATTGTTTTTAATATCCTCTCGGCAACGCTCATGCTGGAAGACAAATATAATATATAGTTCAACTTTATAAAATACTCATGACCAAACAATATGCCAATCAAGATGTGCTTTGTGAAACCGA
The DNA here is from genome assembly GCA_041747305.1 of Candidatus Nitrosocosmicus sp. Classification (GTDB taxonomy): domain Archaea; phylum Thermoproteota; class Nitrososphaeria; order Nitrososphaerales; family Nitrososphaeraceae; genus Nitrosocosmicus. The sequence continues at coordinate 6,051 of JBGTFK010000013.1, read as the reverse complement.
TTGGGTTAACGATAATCTCAATAATGATAAAATTAAAATCTTAGAAATTGATTACGACGTAGAAAATGCCTACAAGGAGGGTCACTTACCAAATTCTCATATGGTCTGGTGGAGACGGGATATTAATGATTCATCTACTCGAGATATTATTAATAAACACCAATTTGAAGAGTTAATGTCCCGTCTAGGAGTAAGACCAGATGATGAGTTGATCCTATACGGCGATTTCAACAACTGGTTTGCTGCTTTCGCATTCTGGGTCTTCAAGTATTTTGGTCACAAGAAAATTAGAATAATGAACGGTGGAAGAAAGAAATGGGAAAATGAAAATCGACCATATACCAAGGATGAACCCGACCCAAATCCTTCAAATTATCTTGCAGCGGCTCCTGATGAAAGTGTAAGAGCTTATCTTGATGATGTCAAACGGTCATTTATGAAGCAGGAGGTCGGATTAGTTGACGTTAGATCTGCAAAAGAATTCAATGGAGAAATAACCGCACCCCCAGAATATCCGATGGAGCATGCTCAGAGAGGTGGGCATATTCCAGGTGCTAAAAATATACCATGGCTTCAAGCAATCAAGGAAGATGGGACTTTTAAATCCGCAGAAGATTTGGAGACTTTATACGGAAAGCAGGGTATTACACCTGATAAACAAATAATTTGCTACTGCAGAATTGGAGAGCGTTCATCGCATACTTGGTTTGTACTGAAATATTTGTTGGGCTATCCATCAGTCAGAAACTATGACGGCTCTTGGACAGAATGGGGAAATATGATCGGAAATCCAATTGAAAAATAAATAAGGAGTCAAATATTTGATGTCTGGGAAAACTACGGTTTCGGATTCTGAACCTAAATCGATCAAGAAAGGGAAATTCTATTTTATTTTTGAAGATTCTCAATTTCTGGTATTGGTCGATAAAACTAAGCGTGGCTTAGAAGTTAAAGATACACTAACTGATGACAATAGTAAAGTGATTTCTGAAAGAGGTATGATTTATGATATGGAAGGAACGGGCCATAAGGTTGTAAAGCGTTGGTTTTATCCTAAATCTAAATACGATTTGAATTTCGTTACTACTATTGCAGAAAGAATGGAAAAAAAATATAATGAAATAAGAGAGATGACCTGTCCGGACGATCTATAGATCAGTTCGTTTAAGTATGCATAAGTTTTAATAACCTCAATAAAAAGTATTTATATTCAATGTCCCTCTTGCTATCAGATAAAGTTTGGGTAATGCTTTCTGAAGTTGCGAAGCGGGGTGTTTATCCAACTCATAGCGCAAAGTTAGGAATATATAGGTTGCCTATAGACATCGTAGGACAGTCGGAGGTTAGTGGAATTATGAGTGAACTTAAAACTCATGGATACATTCTAGACACTTATGCCGACAGAATTTTTGTTACCTCCAAATGGATTGAAAAAGGTTTTGATTTATACACAAATTCAGAACAATCCGCAGAGCTTTACGTAACAGTTGAAATAGTCATCGGTGAGGTATTGGACATAATTTATCAGATAAAGCCTCTAGAGACATTTGGTGACCTATATTGGATAAGGAATTACAGACAAAAGGCTGATCATAATGCCAAAATAATTATAGATAACATAATTCGGAATACCAAGATAGGACAAAAACTAATTACATACTACCAAAAAATCCAAAAATTGAGTCAGGCCGAATCAATAAAAAAATTAGAATCTATCACTCCTTTGGCAAATGTTCAAAAGAACCTTAAGGAAGAAAAGAAATCATTAGTAAACCCATCTGTATCAACAGCAGCAGGTAAACCAGCAGGCGAAAATTTAAATGAGTATCAAGCAGTTGCTGTGCCTGCTCATATTCCCGCATCTAATGCAGCGAAATTATCTGATAAAACAACAATTCAACTGACAGGCACTGGAACTAACTACGAAGCAGCAGAAGGCCCTATAGATATCGGCTTTAAGTCAAAGAGACAACCTGCAGGGAAATTTCAAGGAATTCAGGTATGGGGTCCATATGATGCACCCGGACAACTTGGGATCTGGGGTACTGATGTATGCGTTGATTTTGATATTTGTATTTCCGATGGAGCATGTATTGAAGCATGTCCTGTGAATGTTTATGAATGGCTTGATACCCCAGGGCATCCAGCATCAGAAAGGAAACCATTTATGGCTAGAGAAAAAGATTGTATTTTTTGTTTAGCATGCGAAAATGTCTGTCCTCCACAGGCGATAAAAATATTTGTGAAATAAATCGAGATATTGGATAGTTATGTCTGTATTATATTTGATCCAATGCAATATTACTAGGTCAGTTAGTTGACATTATTCAAAGATAAGTTTTCTATTAGAAAACCAGTCAGGTTGGGTATTGTTGGGGGGGGACAGCTTGGAAAGATGATGGCTGTTGAGGCAAAGCGCATGTTTATGAAGGTAGTCATACTAGATCCCAGCAAGGATTGTCCTGCTTCAAGTTTAGCAGATAAACTAATCATAGGCGACTTCTCTGACGAGCAAAAAATTTATGATTTGTCAAAGGAGGTCGATATTATGACTTTTGAAATCGAATTAGCCAATGCCAATGCCCTTAATAATCTAGAAGAATCCGGATTCTTGGTACATCCGTCACCAAAAACACTCTCCATCATTCAAAATAAGTATCGTCAAAAGAAATTTTTGAGAGAAAATATGATTACGGTCCCCGACTTTGATCTAGTTTCAAGCGAAGAACAATTGATGCATTATTGTTCAAATTCAGGGTTCCCTGTATTATTAAAGGCATGTGAAGATTCATACGACGGCCGCGGAAATTACTTGATTAGATCAAAAGATGAAGTAAGCAAGGCCATGACCTACTTTTCAGGCCGTCAATGCATGGTAGAAAAGTTTGTGAATTTTAAAAAAGAAATTTCTATTATGGTCGCCAGAAATTTATCGGGTACTATATCGTACTTTCCGATAGCTGAAAATATTCATGAGAATCATATTCTCAAAACTTCCATAATTCCTGCCAGGATCAGTAAAGAAACTGAAAGAAAAGCAATAGATTTGGCAATAAGGACTATGAAATCTCTGAAGGGATCTGGTATTTTTGGAATAGAAATGTTCGTCGATGAGGATGATAATGTATTAATAAACGAAATCGCCCCAAGACCTCATAATTCTGGCCATTATTCTATTGAAGCCTGTTCAATTTCTCAATTTGAGCAACACATCCGAGCAATCCTTGATTATCCAATTCTTCAACCAACATTACTTTCAAATGCAGTAATGATCAATATTCTTGGACCGGACAATTATACTGGTCCTTATGAAATTACGGGGATTGATGAATTATTTACTATTCCGGGAGTTAAAATCCATGTATATGGTAAACTGGAAACGAAACCCAATAGAAAACTTGGTCATGTGACAATTGTATCAAATAACACAGATCCTATCATAATTAAGTGCAACGTGGAAGATCTTCTCAAAGTAAGAGAACCATCGTCTCAGAACTAAAAATTCAAATCCCACTAGTTTAAAGATCATGTATATTCTTTGTCAAAATCTAATCCAATTTATAATAATAGCACGAATAAGTCAGGTGGCCGTCCAGAGAGCAATGAATCTGTTAGTTTGAAAAAAAATGTCTCACCGCATGTTGGAATAATTATGGGTAGTGATTCGGATCTACCAATAATGAAGGAAGCCGCTCGAGTATTGAATGAGTTTGAAATCTCTTACGAAGTAAAGATCGTCTCTGCTCATCGAACGCCTGTGGAATTGGTTGAATATTCTCAAACTGCTCAATCACGTGGTATCAAAGTCATAATTAGTGGAGCAGGAGGATCTGCACACCTACCAGGCATGGTTGCCTCAATGACATCTATACCAGTGATCGGAGTACCCATCAACAATTCTGCAAATCCTCTTAATGGTATCGATTCGCTTTATTCCATAATCCAAATGCCCCCGGGTGTACCTGTTGCCACAGTCGCTATTAACGGAGCAAAGAACGCTGGTATTTTAGCTTGTTCAATCCTATCTATTTCTCAATCACATTTACAAAAGAAGCTGAATCAATTCAAAGAAAAAATGAGAGAGGATGTCAAGATAAAGAACAAAAAATTGGAAGAAGTCGGATTAGATAAATACCTAAAGGGACTTCAAAAGGCGCAGTCTAGAAGATAAATGATTATAAATGATTTTTTTTCATCATAAATGAAAGTTGGATACAAAAGTTGCAATAATAGGTTGCGGGGCTATTGGACGTGAGATAGCGCTTAGTATTGACGCCAAGAAAATCTCAAACTGTAATCTATCTATCTTATTCGATACAGATTATATGAAGCTTGAATCCTTGCATAAAGATTTACACAACAAACCCTCTAGTACGTTCAATGACTTTAATGAACTTATTACATCAAATGATTATCACAATGTCAATTTGGTCATCGAGGCTGCGTCTATTAAGGCAGCTCATACCTACATGCCCACAATACTAAAACAACGGAAGGATATTATGATAATGAGTATGGGGGCATTTTCTGATCCCATATTTTATGAAACTATTATTCAGTTATTGACCAATAGCGATAACAATGTTTTTCTTCCGTCGGGGGCGATCGGTGGAGCTGACATTATTCGTAGTGTGAAAGACTATATAGATGAAGTTACTATCGTAACCACAAAAAGCAACAAATCACTAAAGGGTGCCCCCTATTTTTACACTAAGGGTATCGATATCGATACCATCAAAGAAAAGAAAGTAATTTTTGATGGTGATGCCATTAACGCAATCAAGGAATTTCCTTCAAATATAAACATCTCAGCATTAGTCAGTCTGGCAGGGATCGGGTTTGATAAAACTAGGGTCATAATAGTCGTAGATCCGAAAATAATTAACAATCAGCACGAGATTCAGGTCAAGTGGAAATTTGGAAGCTTCCAAATCAAGGTTGATAACATGCCCAGTCCTGACAATCCTAAAACTAGTTATTTGGCCATCTTGTCAGCCATCGAATGTTTACGGGGTATTTGTACAAAGAATTTAAAGATAGGTTCTTAGTTAACAGTCGTGTAAAGAATAAGCTATACATTCAAGTAAACAAATAATGTTCGCTTGGATACCATGACCCTGCTAATTATTTTGGATCATCATAGTGAGGAATACCTTCCTCCTTCATACTATAGGTTGTAGTTGTCTCTGTTATCCACTAAAAGAAAATTGGAAGGGACCAACGGCAGCCAAAAAATGCTGTTATAGTACATACATCCTCCAACGCACAAAGTCAAAGTGGTCCGTAGTCACCAAAAAATATGGTTATCCTGACCGTGTTTTTGAACCTATAACTGTAAGACCAGAGGTGTGTCTGCGGTGTGTCTGCGGTGTGTTCAACAACATACCAATGGTTAAAAAGAAGATACGACAGAAAGAGTTTCTAGGTTGAGTTTAAACTAGTAAGAGGGTATGACGAGGTTATCAAGAAGATTATTCTAGGGCTAGCTTACATCTACCATAGGTCAAATAAGGTGGATACAGTCGACCATATCCAAATATTATCCAAAGTCACAGATTGTATTTGTTCCGTATCATTCTGCAGCAAGACACGAAAGAAAAGCAAGGAAGGCTCTGATAGATAAATATCCCATAACCTGACAGATAACGATAGGGATAATGCCGCCCTTTACAATGAACAGGACATCGACAAAAGTGGTTTGAAAACAGATTTGCGAGTACAAGAATCATGTTGATAAAACAAGCATAATCCATATTCATACGAGCATTTGTAGACTACATCACTCGATCAAGATGCCTGAATCCGTGAAACTCATAACGCTTTTTAAATATGTTGATTAATATATCAAGTATAGACGTTTTATCAGTTCTTTTATCCTCGCTATTTGATGATAGCTAAAAATGCATACAGGGAGACACAGCTAATGTCATAATTAGTTAATATATATCTGTACATATATCAATTTGCTTATATAACATTAGTTAATCCCTTCGCTCAAATTATGATATAATAGGAGAAAGCAAAAATCCAACGTTTAATTAATTCTGGTAT
>JBGTFK010000012.1:0-2407 GCA_041747305.1 Candidatus Nitrosocosmicus sp. | reverse complement strand
CGAGAGAACAAATTCATGGCATAACAGGTTCAGAAAATTATATACAAGGTATGAAAAGAAGGTGGGGAACTACCTTGGGTTGGTACAGTTCTCTTGTTGTATGATTATCTATAGAAAGATAATTTTGGGATAGGCTCTTAGATATATATAGGAACTAACTCCTATTTGATCGAATTATCTGCATATAATCTATTAAAATCTTATAGCCAGAGTATGATTATCAGTAACAGGTCTAATCCTGAGGGATTAAGTTCCTTATAGTAGTAAGATTCTGTTATATTAGAGTATTTTCAATTGTATAAGTGTTCTCTAACTAAATAAGTCAATTATCTTACTATCTAATTTTTGTAAAAAATACACTTTCCAATCTTAGAATCGTAATATCACTATATATTTTAAGTGCCCTAATGGCAATTATGAGAACTAACGTTACTATCAGTGCAATTGCCGTTATGACCTTACTTGTGGTAGGGTTTCAATCATCGGTATTTGCTCAAAGCTCATCAAATTCAATTAATTCAAGGATAGGAGAAGCAGAAGAGAGAGTAAACCAAGGTTTAGAAGAGACACAACAGAGGATAGGAGAGATTGGTGACATCCAAAGCATTATGGATTTGGATATATCTGAAATCCTTGAAAAATTCAAAGACATTATTCCTTTTCCAGGAGGTAATCTAGGAGGTATCCCTGGTCAAATAGGTGTCTTAGTTTATACACATGGCATGGGTACGCCTGGAAGTCATGATCCAGAAAAGACAGAACCCATAAAAGATGCTCTTGAAAGATTAGGATACCCAACTGAAATAATAACACACATGCCATACAATTGGGATGAAGGATTAGCAAAGCTGGATGAACAAGGAGTCAAATATGTGATCTTTCTGTACACCGACCTCTTTGGTCCAGATTCAACCGTCATTCATAACGTTACAAGAGGTATATTTGGTGGAATCGAAGAATACAAATATTGTCCGGGTGTACCAATGGGTCCAAACAACTGTTTGTACATGGGAATGCTAACAAAACCTGCTAGTGAAACAAGTGATGTTACACTAATTTTCGCAAGACCAGCAAGTCCAGATGACAGCACATTAAGAGAAATATTTGTAAAAATTGCAAGAGAATCAAATTCTGAAAATAACGGTAGTCCAGAAAATGAAATATTTGTAATGGTAGGACATGGAGCAAGATCTAATCTAAACGATATGGCTCAGGTACAAGAGTTAACCAATGCAGCTGGATATATTCAACAAGAAATGAACTATGCCGATGCGTTTGGAGTTACTGCTAGAGAAGACTGGCCGGATTTGATGGAGGTGGCAGTACCTAATGCAGTAGACCAAATAGAAGAATCATTAGCGTCAAATAATGTGAATAGAGTTGTACTTGTTCCTGCAACCGGCAGTGGCTCTGGATTTGATGCAGTTAAAGAAGAGCTTGACAACAGAGGAATACCCTATGTTATAACCGAAGAGCCAATTCCAATAGGATCAAAGGAATTTGTTCAATGGGCTCAAAAGAATGTACTCGGAACTACAACCTTTATCATAAAGGAAAAGCCAACAGAAAACACCATAACACCAAACTGGAACTAGTAGTTAGATAGATGTTAAAAACCTGTCTACTATACCAACTTCCAACATCTACTATTTTTTTGCAAGATATAGCATATGACTAGAGTATTTCGATATTTGATATTATGCGAACGATTAGGAACAAAGTTTAGGATTTAATGAAACTGAAAATGACTTTAAAGAACACCACAAACAATAATGGTAGATATTCAATCTTAAGACTAATAATCCAGCTACCTGGCATCAGATACAACGATATAGCACGAATTACCAAGTTTAATAATGGAGTGATTTCCCATTTCCTTTGTATTTTGAAAAAAAATTATTTTATTAAAGTAGTAAGATATTCAAATGGAAATATCGCTAGATATTTTTCTTCTTCTATTTCAAATGAGGACTGTCTAATTATAGGGTATCTAAAAAATGAAACTGCCCGCAAAATAGTCTTATTTTTACATTATAATCGCGAAAGTAATTTTGAGAAAATAAGACTTAACATAAATAAGGCATCATCAACCACATCTTGGAATCTTAAGAGACTAATTGATGACGACTTAATAATAAAATCAAGAGCCAAAAATCATCAATGCTATTTTATCAAAAACCCCTCACTGGTTGCTAAAGTCTTACAGAATTCTACTAACTTACTTTTAGATGGAGACACCGACGTTATGAAATTAAGCGCAACAGTCTAAGAGCCTATCCCAAAATTCGATAGGATTATAGCTTGTTGATTTTCTTACTATGGTATGACCTGTATCCTTCAGGAGAGTAATAAAGAACTTCCCGTCATACTTAAGATTCCTGATGAATTATGGGATGAGATTAAAGTT
>JBGTFK010000011.1:0-59086 GCA_041747305.1 Candidatus Nitrosocosmicus sp. | reverse complement strand
TTGCGTTTTGTTTATTATTTTGAGATTGATCAGAATCCTTTTTTCCATGTGCACTATAATCTATAGATCCTAGGGATGAAAATGAAGTTACAGCTAATAGTAAAACCGTTGATATCATTATAGATATTTTTAAACGATGTTTAATCTGCAAACTTTTACCCGTATACTTTTAAACAATAATATATAATATTACTATTTTTAAAGATTTGTATATAACTTATTTATATATCATATTAATACTAAATAATTCTATTAATTTCTATTATTATAATAATCTTGATCGAGTTTTTATACGAATTGAGAGAATACCATCTTGTTTCCTATTTATCATTAAGATTAGCAACATTTTTTTCCCAATTGTCATGTCAGGTCACTTTTTTTTGGGTGGTGCCTGTCAAAAGTTCAGCCTTTTCAAAATGATTTTATCTTGACAATACTCAATATTTTTGCTCCCGCTGACTTTTGTTTGATTTCACCTCCTCTCCACCTCCTCTGGGGATAACTACCAATTCTTTCATTTCCTATCCTTGACTTCATCGAGATGCATGTATCTATCCCCATGCTTTCTCAAGATTTCAATTATAGAAATCCTGATGCAAGAAAGTAAGATTAATCTTGGTAGATCAGAAAAGAAAAAGAGAAACGTAAAATTGAAATACTATATAGGTTGTTGCGGATGGAAGAGCCCAGAATGGGCCAAGAATTTTTATCCTGATGGATTGGATTCCAAGCATTATCTTTCATATTATTCTAAACTGTTTAATCTTGTACATCTTGACCTCGGCAAGAGCATGTTTCCTCCAGGCTCTAATGCTCTAAAAAAATGGGCGAATGAGACTTCAGATGATTTTCGTTTCACCATAAAAATTCCTCAAAATCTTATTGACAAAACCACAACATCAGGCCAGTTTGAATCACTTGGAAGGTTTTTGGAAGATTTGCATGTGTTAGAAGAAAAAATCCTTGTAATTTTATTGTCCCCGCCTCCCCAAATATCGTTACAAAATACTGGACGTGCATGGTTAGAGGGAATACTGCATAATGCTACTTATCACGGTCTTTCTGTGGCAGTTGATTTTGGGACCCATAATACATGGTACCAAGAATTAACGTACAATATTTTAAGAAGGTATAATTCATCTTTTGCTTGGTCAAATTCGGGACATCAATATTACTATCCAGCAGTTACCTCTAATTTCATTTTCCTTAATCTTGATAATGCCTCTCTCAATAATGAACGAGCCATGAGATGGATCAATTTGATAAAGCAAAAGGAAATAGAAACAGGTCATCCAAAATATATCAATAATATTATTGATTATTCAATTATTATACTCCGTAACCCCTCCATGGCTCATCTGATTCGAGATTTGATATTTACAAAGCCTAAAAGTGTTAATTCATTAGAAGATTCACAAAAATCTACTCCTCCTACTCAAATCTGGCTGGGAAAAATTATTATGCACGTTGACATGAATGCTTTTTTTCCAGCCTGTGAAGAACTGAGAGAACCTTCTCTTAAAGGCAAAGCCCATGCCGTAATAATGACTCCGGAAAGAGAAGGCAGCTTAATAACCAGAGGGGCTGTCGCTTCATGTTCATACGAGGCTCGAAAATTTGGTATTAGATCTGCAATGTCTTTATCAAAAGCAAAGGAGTTGTGTCCAAACCTCATACTAAAACCTGTAGATAAAGAATATTACAATTTGGTCTCTCAACAAGTAATGAGACTATTGGAGGAATATGCTGACGTATTGGAACAAACTAGTATAGATGAGGCATACATTGATTGCACTAAAAAAATTATGCAGTATCAAAAACAGAATATTTCAAAAAGTGATCCCGTCGATCAGAAAGAGTCGGAAAATACATACAATAATACCACAAGAAAAAATGATGTCCAGAAAAAGTTTTCAATCCAGGAATTTGCATTAAATATTAAAGATTCTATCAGGACACAATGTAATGGACTACTCTGCTCAATTGGTGTTGGGTCAAACAAGTCAGTTGCCAAAATTGCATCCGATTTTCAGAAACCCGATGGTCTTACTATCGTTTATCCACAAGATGCCACCGCATTTTTATCTACGCTGGCAGTAGATAGAATATCTGGAATCGGAATAAAAACTACACGGACACTTAAAGACATGGGAATTGAGACTGTGGGACAATTATCCACTTCGAATATCCAAAAACTATCTGATAAATTTGGCAAAAAACAAGCATTGTGGATGTGGCAGATAGCTAACGGTAAAGAAAATGAACCTGTTATACCTCGAGAAAACAACCTGTCCTTAAGTACGGAAGAGACGTTGTTAAAACCCCTAATTAATAAAAAAGACATTCTCAATATTCTTGTTAATGAAATGTCTGATGATATTTATGAACGAGTCAAAAGAAAAGGATACGAGTTTAAAACTGTTGGAATCAAGTTAGTTAGGACTAATTTTTCTATAGAAACCAGAGAAATTACCTTTTCATCATATCAGAAGAATAAAGAAAGTATAATCTCTGTCATGGGAACATTGTTGAACCGATTCAGTCTTAACGATGATGACAACAACACTGAAGACAACAGCGAGGGAAGTATACATACTGTCAATAACTATGATGTAAATTCCATATACATAAGAAAGCTGGGAATTAAAGTGTCTAACCTATCAAAAATAGATAGGGCTGGAAGAAATCCTCAAAAATCCATAATGGATTTTATTTGATGTTCTGTTTAATATTTTAATCAAATTTTAGCCGTTGGGGGGATATTTAGGATATTTAAATCGACAAACAGCAAAGAATAACATATTTTTTATCTTAGATGCCCGATTAATTTTGACACTTTCTATACCCTTAAATTTATAAAAACAATATTTACTAATAATAATTAGCCAATATTTATGAGCGTGCCATCTTCTTTCAACCACAAACATAAAATTATTTATAACAACAATGTTTTAGAGTTTCAAATAATTCGGACACAAAGAAGAAAAAAAACTAGCGAAATCTTGATCGAATATGGTAATGTGTCTGTACGAACTTCAACGTCATCATCCCTGAAAGAAATCGAGTCGCTCGTAAGTAAAAAGGCAAAGTGGATATTTCAAAAAATCAAAGAACAAGATAATCCAGATGCAGTAGTTAAAGTACCCATTTATCAAAATAATTCTACATTACCTTATCTTGGAAAAAACTATAGGTTAAAGATTATTGATCATAATTTAAATCTATTGAGTTTTTCTAATGATGAATTTATTATTTACACCAACAGAAGGAACGTAAAGCGGATTTATGAACAATGGTTATCTGACATGGCCTATCCAATTATTACTCCATTGATAGTAAAGTATTCTAAACTTCTAAATGTGTCTCCTAAGAAAATACTGCTAAAGAAATTGAAAAGTAGATGGGGCAGTGCAACTTATCGTAATATAATAAATCTTAATATCCATCTTTTAAAGGCTCCACTCGATGTAATTGAGTACGTGGTATTGCACGAATTAAGTCATCTTATTGAAAGAAATCATTCTAAGAGATTCTGGAAAATAGTATCAGATAATATGTGCGATTATAAAATCAAAATAAGGTGGCTCAAAGCCAACGGCCCCTATATCATATGATTGTCTTCTTCTTTTAATATCAAATATTTCATGTCTGGACCTTTTAACTGGCCTTCTTATTATGATTGTAGATCAGATGATCATAACTGTCGCAGTCCTCACTGCACTTCATGGCTAATCCTTCTTCTCTTTTCATATCTGTTTATTCGACGATGGGGGACAGCGGGGATGGTAAATATATTAGTGAAGATATCGGGATTAGCGCCTCTAATTTGGTTTGTCTATTTACTTTTCTTTTAGAAATCAGATAGTATCATGTAAAAGTAATGTGTGATGCTAAACGCTAAATAAATAAAACAGACCTTTCAATTAATTATGTGTTCATGTTAGGGACTTGTATTCTCGGCACTTTTGCATTTATCTTTGCACCATTTTTTGTTCTATGGTATGTTGAACTTGAACTTGCTGGTGGTCAAGATGTGAATCCACATGGGAGTCTTTTTACATGTGATTCGTATGTTGGCAAGTTTTATACACTAAACAAGTCCCTAGATTGCGATTTTGAGAATGGCATAGCAATAAATACCAATAATACTGTTATTAATTTAAACAACTCTTCTATTTTAGGTTCAGGTTACTTGAACCCCTATACTGGCATTTTGATATCAAATAAAGAAAATGTTACTTTAACAGGAAATGGAATAGTAGGTCATTTTCAAATTGGAGTCTATATAAATAACTCCAAAAATGTTGACATATCTGTAGTAAACTTCACTGGAAATGAAATTTCCATTTATGCTGCAAATTCTTCAGGAATTTCTATAGACGATAATCAGTTCTATACAAATACTGCCGGGATAAAATTCTACACAATTGGTGATTCTGTGATTTCAAGTAACTGGTTTGATTCTAATGATATTTCTTCTATTTCTTTATTTGGCTCTCATGATAACATAATAAATGATAATCTTATATCAAGTAGCCTAAACGGAATATTTGTTGATACCAAAAGTACAAATACTTCCTTGAAGTCAAATCATTTTACAAGGAGTTTTGGTGTAGACATTAACATAGGAAATGGGGGAAAATTTAACGAAATCGATATTTCAATTTCAAATAATACTTGCTCTATAAGTATACCTGAAACATTGTGTAGATAACCAGATACAATAATCAATAATTAATAATCCATAAATATCAAATCGATAAGATATTTAAAATTTTTATACCATTTGTGTATAGTAGGTTTCGACGATATGAGTAATCCAGATGCTGAAAGGGATGAAATCAAAGATGAGACCCATGAACTACAAGACGATGAGAGCGATGTAGAAGAAGAGGAAGAAGAGGAAGAAGAGGAAGATATCGATTTTGAAGATGAAGATGAAGATGAAGATGAATCTGAGGAGGAAAACAGTAATTCCCAGCCCGATAACAGCTAACGGGATGATAAATATCCTTTCTTCAGTTGTTGAAGAATAAGGGTAACCAGCCTAATTGATGAATTCATTTTTTTTCTTCTTTTTTGACATATAATCAGTAATATGATATCTGTTATACCAAAATAAAGCACCAGACATGATTACAAAATCAGCGATGTAAAATAAATCCCACGGTAAAGCAGAAGCTGAGCCGTTGATGTAATCATTTGTATAGCCATTATCTGCTATCGCGTTTACTAATAATGATACCGAAGCAAGTACCCAAGGTACCGAGTGGTGATACTCTCTATATATATTCAATAATATGGTGATAGAGGGAACAATTAAGCATAGGTCTAAAATTGGATAGAGTATTGTGACTATAAGATCTGACAATCCATAACCTTTCTCAGCAGCATCAATCTCACCATTATTCAAAAACGATTCTGGAATAGGTAGGAAGCTAACAAAATTAACGATTACAAACCCTATGATAACTGCAGAAATAATTGTCAGAGTTATAGACAAGTTTCTAATCCTTATTGTTCTAATAATGGATATCAAATGTAAAATAAGAAATAGATACCCACTCAGCCATAGCATATCTAATAGAGATATTCGCTTAAATTCATCCACATGTAAGACAAAATAAGAGTACATTATTCCCACGTCAGCTGCAAACCACAATGCAATACCAATTGTTAAGAACAAGTAAGATTTTCCATGACTTCCAGAAATTCCGTGTCTTACAACAGCGATTACACCCAAACCCGTGGCAGTAGCACCTGTAATATTGAGAATAATTATTGCAATCGCATGCTGAGAATGTTCGTCAGGAATTAACACTATGAACAAATCGACAATTATAATACTCGAAACCATCAAAATTATTAGATACTTTAATGTTTTTTTATAATTTGATTCGTTTGCCAATTTATTCTACGTTAATGCCTTTCATAAATATTTTAATTGATGGACTATTTATCTATTAACTGCCGTTTTTTTCCTAGTTGTAACATGACGATTGATGATATCTGCATCGTAGTTGTGCTTTACAAGTCAAAAATTTAGGTTGTGAACTGAAAACAAAGTATATCTCAGTATTGTATTATCAATCGACATCATTGATTGACCTTTTCAGTTTCTATAAATATAGGTAACTTTGTTAAGAACTCTATGAGTTCTTACAATCTTTTCGGGATATTCGCTATCCATAGCCCAGAATCTTGTCCATTAAATAATACTAAAAGTAAAGAGATCTTTAAAGAGATCTTTAATAATTTGAAGTCAAACTCCGAAAAATATGGAGTTAAAAACATTAATGGATTCTATATGTCTGTGCTTGAACATGAGTGGATTATTATGATGGAAGCTAACAGCGCTCATGATATTGAACAGCTCTGCATCGATTCTGGTATCTCTTCCTTTAATACAGTGAAGATAGTTCCTTTGAAAAATTACCAAGATGTCGTAAGCAAACTTACTTGATGCTTATAAATTACATATATTTTCTTTTTTATTTTTTATATATTTATAGAGAGCCATCCTACAATACCTTGATATTTTTTGGCTAGTGCGAATAATTTTGGAATAGAAAAGGGAAAGGGCGATGCAGCATTAAAGTGGATAAATGAATTTATCATTAAGAACAACAAATCATTCAAAATTTCTATTACAAACAATCAATTACATACCTTAAATTTTGGAGACTTTGATTTGGTAGAATGGAGTGGTGATTGGAGTATAGCCAGAAACGTCATAAAAAAATCAAGTTCAAAATTAAATATCAAAGTAATTGAGGCTGGATATCATAAAAAACATAATATCGTTGAGGCATTTTTTGGAATGAGCCAAGAATATTGCAAAGTTTACAGTAGTGGAAAATTTGTTGGAACATTGATTCTTAAGAAAAAATCGGGTAATTGGATTGTGGATAAAGAGAAACGTGCATAGCTAATGATCCATTCTTATTTCCATTTCTATCACGATGCTAGACTTATTTATTGATATCATCAAGAAGATATTCTTATCCCTTCATTTGTAATGTTTATATCTTTATTATTTGCATTGACCTTATCATGCATTATCCACTTTTGGGTCGGAAGTATGATATAGTTTTGTGTAATTGTGATTTTTAGATCATCAGCGTAAAAAATCCCGCTAACTAAAATTGTTTTTTTGTCTAGAATTCTGCATTCAAATACTATTTCACCAGTTTTATCAACAATCAAAACATGTTCAAGATCGGATTTCTTCATTATCAAATCTGGGGAACAATATTTGCATACGTTCTCTACTACTTCAATTATTATTTTATTGTTGGGATCGACTATATTAACAGATATAGAAGGATTATGTGAGTCTGATATTTGTTCTAGTTTGAATAAAGATTTTTCGTTATACTTTACGTTCTTTGGACTATTTGATATAAAGTTATTACCAACCAATAATGTAAAAGTCATATTACATACGTAATCCAATTCGTATCTATTTTATTCTTCTTATTTGGAAGTTGTATATACATTTAAAACTGTTCTATTATGCTCAAAGATGTGTCACTAAGAAGCGATAGGGCAATCGGTGTAATTGGGGTTGGCATGTTAGGTACAGGGATTATAGAACGATTGATAGAATTAGGTACTAGAGTGAATGTTTACGGCAGGAATAAAGCCAAACTCACCTATTTCCAGGATAAGGGCGCAAGAATATTTAGCGATGCCCGAACCTTGGCCGAACAAAGCGATATAATAATAACATGTGTTACTAATTTTGAATCATTAAAAGAAATTCTATTCCAGGATAATGGTGTAATGAAATGTAGTAACAAGAAACTAGTCATTGCAGATTGTACAACAGTTAATTCTGATCAATCTCTGTATTGTTCAAATCTTGTAAGGAAGCGAAATGGATTTACGTTCCTGAGCACTCCAGTGATGGGAGGCCCCAATGATGCAAAAAAAGGGGAGCTTATTTCTCTTGTTTCTGGAAAAGAAAACTCTTTTAAAGAAATTCGTCATGTTTTAGAAAAAATTTCCAAGCATGTATTTTATGTTAGCCAAACCAATGGGGTTTCTAATTCTATCAAATTAGCACTTAATCTAAATATAGCCATAATTACATTGGCTCTGTCTGAGGGACTAATTTTAGCCAAACATAGTGGAATAGATCCTAATCTTTATTTACAGATCCTTAATCTTACCAAGCTTAAAACTGGGATTAGCGAAAGGAAAGGTCACATGATGATAAGGAATGATTATTCGCCTTCTTTTTTTCTAAAAAACATGCTAAAAGACATAGATTTAATGATGGATGCGTCACAAGACTTGCGGCTGTTTCTACCCATGACATCCTTGTCACAGCAGCTTTTTAGGGCAGCTAATAATAGCGAGGATAGAAAAAATAAAGACTACTCTGTAATTTACCAATTTTTGGAGGAGCTGAACTCTAAATGAAACTATGCCATGGTATATGAATAAATGTTGAATAAAGAACAATCATAACTATATTTTTATATTCTCTTTTTATTATCAAAATGCGGTTCAGCCGGTTATACGTTTTAAGAGCGGTGGCATCGCATTCATTCTGGCTTTTTTCTTTGGATGATTCCTTTTTAACGGTATAGTCACATGTATATCGGGAAAGTGAGGAGAGATGTTGGATTTCTGCTGTTGGGTTGGCTAATTTATTCACTGTTAGTTGTTTTCTTAATTCTCATTATTGGTGTGAACATTGACCAATTTTTTGATCCATAGTCCAATCAGTATACCACACCAGGAATCAATGACTATCTAATACCACAAAATTACATGGATCCAGAATCTTTCTACTCTTCTATACCTGTGTCTTTTCTATTTATCTTTGGAATAGTCTACTTGGTATGCTGGATATTCCAAGCCGCCGCAGATGCATACCGATTGGCCAAAAAATTTGACAGACATTTAGATAAGGAGGGCAACCTATTATGATGTTAGGTCAAAATGCTCATTTTTCATACAATTGTCAGTAAGTTCTTTTTCTAATATTTTATTAGAGATTCCAAATATCGTCTTTAATGAATTAGTGAAAACGAACAGAAGATGATATTAATCATAGTTTAAAAAAGATCAAAAATAATGGATCATATGGGAAAGAAAAACCCGAATTTCTCGTAATCAGTAGGAAAACTATATATCATTTAGTCGCGCTATTATAGCATATCTTTATGCGAAGTGTTGACAGTAGTGAAGATCCTTTTGTAAAAATTGCATCTCTAATAGGAGGGGAAGAATATCATCATGTTGCCAAAGCATTATTAAAAACTGAAGATTCAACTGACGAAGAAATAGCTATTGCAACAGGTCTTCGAATAAATATTATTAGAAAAGTTCTCTATGATCTTTTTGGAAAGGCTCTGATAACGGGTATACGCGTTAAAGATGAGAAAAAGGGATGGTTTGTGTATAGATGGAGAGCAAAGAGAGATAATGTAGATAATTTTATTGACAATCAGAAGAAGAAAATATTGGAAAGATTACAAAATAGACTTGAATATGAAGAATCGTCCGAATTTTACCATTGCGGTAATTCTGCTTGTGATAGAATAAAATTTGATTATGCAATAGAGTTATTCTTTAAATGTCCTAATTGTAAAGAACCATTGAATATGGTAGATAACAGCAAATTGAAAGATGCTTTAAGGTATAAAATAGAACAACTTAGTTCAGATACTGTAAAATAAAATAACAATTTCCTATTTTTTTTTGATATTTTTATAATGTAGTATTATTTCACCATTACTCTTTTTCTGTATTCGTGACAACTTTATTTTTACACTTTCATTTATTGTCTTGTAACCTTCTCCACCCACTAACGATATCGCCTTTTTCCCTCCAATTATGAGTGGAGATATCGTGATTATTATCTCATCAAACAAGTTATTTTTTATTATAGACCAGTTTATTTCCCCGCCGCCTTCAACTAATACATTTGATATGCCCTCCTTTTCTAATTGATCAAATAATTTTTTCAAATCCACTTTTGTTCCATTATTTTCACCTTTATTCTCTTTATCTTCTTTTGTTCTTTGGTCTAGTATCATTATTTTGAGGCCTCTTTCTTCCAATCTTTTCAAATTCTTAGATGGGGCTTTTGAGGTTACCACCAATCTTGTTTCAATTTGATTTGCTGTTTTTACAATTTTGGATCGAAGGGGAATTCTAGCTTTACTATCTATTATTATGCGAATAGGGTTTTTATCACATTGTTTATTCATGCCATATCGTATTGTCAATAATGGGTCGTCGTTAACAACAGTCGAAATCCCTACCAAGATTACATCCGATTCGCTTCTTAACCTATGAACACGTTTGAGATCCAAAGCCGAAGAAATTTTTGTGTCGCCATTAATAGTTGCGATTTTTCCATCAATACTAGTAGCTGCATTTAGTATTATTTTCATTCGTCGCAGATACCTTTATCTTATTGATGTTTTTTCCATTACAAAATTACCATCAATCATAATTGCTTTTAGTTGTCTCTCAGTGCACCTGTGTACAATTGACATGTGGGGATCATAAATCGGATATAGATCTAAATCATATTTATCAATAAAAAGCAGATCTGCTTGAAATCCCTTTTCAATACTTCCAATATTTAAGCCAAAAATTTTACCACCATTTACTGTAGCCATTTTTAGGACCTTCTTTGCATCAAGAAAGCTGGCATCCTTTTCCACAGCTCTTTGACTCTTTATGAGAAAATCCATTTCTCTAAACATGTCTGGTGAATTAAGCATAACATTATCTGTTCCAATACCTAATTCAAAATTATATTCTAGCATTTTTCTTATTGGTACAAAACCTGTTCCAAGCACCCCATTGGCTCTAGGGCAAATGACTATTTTCTTTTTATTCTGATATAATAATTGTAGGTCCGAGTTGGACGGATTGGTAACATGAATGTATATGTCAGGGTTTAATGTATTAACGGTTCTTTCAATTTCAGTCTTTTTGTATTTTTTTGCAGATTCCATTACTGCTGATTCGGCCTCCGCAGCATGTATTGCTACTATTGGATTCTTTTTATGACCTTTCAATTCAGTTTGCTCTCGCTCTCGCTTATATTTCATAATTATTTTATTATAATGTCTTAACATTTCATCAGTATTTTCGTTTGCACCACTAATGCCAAAGCCATCGCAATTCTCAATTATTTTACTACCCTGATCAATAATATCGCTTTCTTCTATCGAGTCCTCGTTCTGTAGAGGTTTACCATTTGATCTGGTATCTTTACCATTTTTTAGAAATCTAGTGGTAGTTTTTGTCGCCTCGTAATTAACATTAAAATCAATCCTTCCTAGTATGATCTTCTTTATGGGTATATTTTTTGCAGCATTTTGTATGAGGTTTATTCCTTCTAATCCTCCCTCCCTGAAATCCACAAAGGTAGTTATTCCCTTATATAGCATTGACATTGCTGCATTTCTAATCATTTGCATTAGCTGGGATCTTGGAGTTCTATCAAGTATTGTCTTTTTAATACCATACTGGGGGTGTATTCTTTGATTTAAATCCAAATCAGCTGAGATGTCTTTCCCTATAGAATCCCCTATGTGAACATGTGAATTTATTAATCCTGGCAGGAGAATAAAACCTTCTGCATCAATAGTGTCTATTTTATTAGCTTTGTTAACTGAATTGGTCGTTGTATTGCCTCTATTTTCTAAACTTCTTTTGGATGTGAATACATCTTCAATCGTTCCATGTTCGTTAATTAGTATAGATCCGTTCTGAACTATTTGTAGTTCCTTACCAAACAATAGGTATGCATTTTTTATTAATATCTTTTTCAATTCGATTCAAAAACATTTATTATTTTTCCGCTTCTTCGGTATTCTCTTATCGTATCAAGTGACTTGGTTGCTTTCTCTGCAGCTCTTCTTGCGTTGACGCCATTTCCTATACCGCAATTCAGCTTAATTCCAGTTGTAAATATTAAAAAATTAACCATTTCTGTTATTTTTTTGATTTGAATATCATTTTTTGCGACAATCATAAAATTATCTCCACCTAAAAAGAAAGTCAAACTTTCTTCCTTAAGGAATGAATCTGATATTGCTAAATATAGTCTCGTTATTAAATTTGTGATTTCATAGGTTGAAAGATTTTTTGCTATCGAAGTAGAGCTATTGACGTCTATGTGGAGTATTTTTAAGTCGCTATGGCCACTCTGATTTTTTGATTCATTAGTTTGTTGGCCTTGATGTACCTTGGAATTTTCTTGTATGACATAAATATTTGGAAAAATCATGTTTTTTGTATCTCTCTTTATGTCATGTATTTTCTTATCAGCTTCTAGTGGAGTTTTTCCAGTTCCTATCGTCATTGATATCTTTATATTTTCATTTTTTTTCGAAAGTCTGTCATGGATCTCTTTATGATCATGTAAGTTTATTTGATTTGTCAATGCAATAAACTCATCAAATCGGTTAGAAAATACTAATCCGTTTTTAGTAGAAAAACATTCTTGAAGATCTGCATACATTTTTGACTGTAGAATTTGCAATGCATATTCTCGGTCACTACCTAGAGTTAGAGTCCATGCACCATAACCCTCTAATTTTATTACTGTTATTTGACAAACCAAACTAATCTACTATTTTTATATCATTGCTTTTCATTTTACAATTTCTTATTTTATTTAGTCTCTTTACCATCTCGATGGCGGTATAAACTGCATGATGAGATGTGGGAATTATTCTTAATTCGGCTTGCTTAAATGTCATATCTGGCCCGGTGATCCCTAAGGATATTGGTTTATTGTATTTTAAAGAAAGTTCGCAAAGTAACTTGACTGTGCTGTATGCTATTACTCTGTCATGACTGGTATCGCCTTTTATTATCGCCCCCAAGGTCACTACTGCATCAACATCCTTTTTTTTTAGAATCTCTTGTACTACAATAGGCATATCGAACACTCCAGGAACAAAGCAGACGTAGATTATTTTTGATGAAAATTCCATTGCATATTTCTTTGCCTCACTTAGCATAGCAAAGGTTATTTCATTATTAAATTCTGAAACAACGATTCCAATTCTTATTTTCATCTTTGCTTTTCGAATGATTCCGCATAGGTTATCAAATCTTTTGCCTCAATGATTACTAGATTGTTGTCCTTGGCATATTTGACTGCATCTATATACGATAAGGCTTTGTAATTGTGGGGATCTAGCATCTCACAAATAGTTGTGATGTTAGTCATATTGGCAATTTTTGTGAGAAAGATTGACATTTCTGTGTGTCCTTTTCTTTCATTGAGTAATCCTTTCGAAGAAATTAGGATAAGTACATGTCCGGGTGTTCTAAAGTTACTACGAAACTTTTCAATGGTTGTTTTCTGACCTTTCTGATAATCACTCAAATCATTACAAATATTCGCTAGTGATGAAATGGTTAAAGCTCTGTCACGATCAGTTATTCCAGTAAAAGTGTTAATGTGGTTTAGCGTAACGGAAAAAGATGGTCTGTCACCATATGGTGAGCTGTTACTGTTAATAGAAGAAATGGTTTGATTCGTAGGCCCAAAAATATTTAGAACATCGTAAATAAATGGCAATCCCAATTTTGTGGCTATTTCCTTTGATATTGCGGTGCAGATCAATCCACCAGCATCCTTTCTCATCGTAGCAATGTGTTGTGGAGATATGTTATTAGAAGATACGACCATATCAACCTCGTCTTCACGACCACTATCATCATGAATTAAAACGAAATTTCCATTCTTTAACGAAGTTATGGCTTCCGATATCTTTGTCAATTATATTTTTTTATACTTTAATGTTAATATATATTACTGTTTTTCTTGTTGTTACCAGAAAATTGGTAGATATTTGATATGTATCTTGATAAAATATCTACCTCTATGTTTACCGCATCCCCTGCCTTCTTGATTCCTAATGTTGTGTTCTCTAAAGTATGAGGAATCAGAGCTATTTCAATGATATTCTTTCTAATGTTTACGACCGTGAGACTTATTCCATCAATTGCGATAGAGCCCTTTTGAGCAAAAAGAGGCAATAAATCTTTATTTAATATTTCTATTTTAATTCTACTTCCCGAGTTCCCTCTTTCTAATTTTTTGATTATGCCTATACCATCGATGTGACCTAACACAAAGTGTCCTTCCAATCTGTCTCCAATGCTTAGACTCCTCTCAACATTTACTTTGTCTCCTATCTTTAAATCAATCAAATTAGTTCTATTAATGGTTTCATCAATGACTTGTAAAGTGGCTTTGGACTGGTTTAACTTTGAAACAGTCAAACATACTCCATTTATTGATACGCTGTCTCCAATTTTGATATCTTTTGATTCTGGTAAAACTAGAGTAATTTCGATGTGATGATTCGCTTTAACATCACTCTTTTTAGTCTTTTTACTTTTGTTTTTTTTAATGTTTTCAATTTCACCTAGATATTCTGTAATTCCTGTAAACATACTTGATGATAAACTAAAATATAATTTGAAGATTGTTGAAACTCATCAAATGATGGGGTGTTGATTTATTTTCTCTTACACCGAGTCTAAAATTCTTTTAGCCTGTTTGTAATGTACTGCATCTATCATCTTTCCTTCCAACTTTACTGCGCCTGTACTGTTGTTTTTCCCACTGTCTAAGGCTTGTACTACTTTTTTTGCCCAATCGATGTCCTGCTTTGAAGCACTAAACGCGTTGTGTACATGCTCAATTTGGGATGGATGAATAATGCATTTTCCATTATAACCTAATTTTTTACCTAGGTTTAGATCTTTTATCAGACCGCCATGATCATGAATATCTTGCCAGATGGAGTCAATAGAGTCGATGCCTGCAGCTCTGGCATCCACAGGTACTTTTGCCCTGGCATACATAAAACCAGTGATGGTCTCCATATCCTGATTATCAATCTTCATGTCGTGTAAGAAATCAAAAATACCAAATACCAAAGTGGTAATTCTTTGATCTGATTTAGCTATATTAAATGCGTTAACTACTCCCAACGCAGATTCAATAGAAGGAATTATTTTAATCATTCCACTTTGAATGTTTTTTTCATTCTCTTCTTTTTCAATTATTTTTGAAATTTCTGCTATCTGTTTGTAATCATCAACCTTTGGAATTACAATTGCATCGATTCCAGGGGTGATTACTTTTTTCAAATCCGTAACCATCTGATCAGATGTTGGAGAATTGATTCTTACCGCCAGGATTCGCTCCTTATTTACATCCTCAATGTTGTTAATCTCTTGAATAGCGTTTCTTACACTTTCTCTTGCTATTTCTTTTTCTTCTTGAGCCACAGAATCTTCTAAATCATAACAGATTATGTCTGAATTTATTGTTCTAGACTTTTCTAAAAATCTTTGATTATTTCCAGGAATAAAAATTAGACTTCTTGATCTTCCCACAATATACCTGTATTTACAACTGGATATAAAAAAATTAAAGTTTTTGGGGATTGGTTAAGATCTTTCCTATTTGTTCAGCCCCGGCCATCATTACATGACCATCCACCATATTTGAGAAAGGTAGTGTAGTGGAAATAAGTGGCTTTAATTTATTTTTGCTTGTCCAATAAATGACCCGTTCTAACTCTGCTTTTGTCCCCTGAGTGGAACCAAGCAAGTTAGTACCTTTGAAAAACAAGAATCTTAAATCTATGGTAGAATCATAACCTGTTGTAGCTCCTGTAGCAACGAGTGTGCCTCCCATTTTTAACAGGCCCACTTCTTGCGGGAAAACATTCTTTCCAATATGCTCAAACACCACATCCACACCTTCCTTCTTAGTAATTTCTCTTACTTTTTTATACCAGTCAGCCTCTCTATGATTTACAACGTTATCTGCGCCAAGTTCCAGACATTTATCCATTTTTTGTTGGTTTCCTGCTGTGGCAATGACATTACAATTATACAACTTTGCAATTTGAATGCCTACCATGCCTACACCACTTGTTCCTCCCATAATCAATACTGTTTGACCTGGAATTATTCTTGCCCGTCCAACAAGCATATGCCAGGCTGTCATTCCCACCATTGACATGGCAGCTGCATCCTCAAAGGATACATTTTCTGGTAGTTTTGCCACATTTACTTCCGGAAGGTGAGTATATTGAGCGAAACCTCCCCAAAGTGGACCTGTTTGAAATCCCCATATAGTTCTCTCTTTACAATCGTACTCTCTTCCTGCCGTACATTGCTCACATATTCTACAACTCATATTAGAATGAGACACGACTCTGTCACCAACCTTGAACTTTGTTACATCTTCTCCTATCTCAACTACTGTCCCTGCTACATCACTTCCAGAAATATGAGGAAGCGGCGTTTTAACCGGATCTCCCCATATTGCCCATAAATCATTATAATTATATGAGGCCGACTCAACTTTTATCAAAACCTCATTTGCTTTAATTTTTGGTACGTCGATGTCTTCAATTTTTACTACTTTGGTAGGATCCTTATTGTATTCTCTAAAAACAGCTGCCTTCATGGGGAGAAGATATTTTAAAACCTTAATATAGTTAACTCAAAAACAGAGGTTACTAAATAATAACCTTTAAAACCTACACAAAAAATTTAGAATCTATTTCAAATCTTATCTTCTGTTGATTTTAAAATCCCTTTTTGGTTGTTGAATTGTAGAAAGTATTTGTTTTAATTCATTGTCAGTTATTGCTCTATTTAATCTTCCAGTAGTAGCTGCGTTTAATAGATAATTTTCAACTGCTGAAGCAAGCTCTGGCTTGACCATCTTTACATTCATGAGCCTTTGTCTTGCCTCGACATCTAATAACATAGCTAGGGCTTTTTGCTTCATTGCCTCAGCTTCAGCTTGTTGCCTTCTAATTTCATCGTCAGAAGGTTGATGAGATTGTGGGGGGCCAGACATGATAGATCCTCTATGCGTATCTTTCTAAATCTTTATTTAATTTAGATATTTCTTTAAAAATTTCAGTGGCTAGTCTGTCAACCCTTTTCATACCTTCGCTTGATATTGATCTGCCTTTGCTCTTCTTTTCTACATATCCTGACGCTTCTAATTGTTGTAGGGCATTTCTAATGATCGCACCACCAGCATCTTTATGGTGATCTAAATTATAGCCAATTCTTTTCCTTCCTCCATAATAGCTTTTTAAATCCGAAATTCCTATAGGGCCATGTAAGTACACCTTTCTTACCAAAGATGCACATCTGGTGTACCACCAGTCTCTGTTTTGAGGAATTTTTTCTGCATGTGTGCCGGTTTTTACATAACTGGCCCATTCTGGAGGATTTATTTTCTTATCTTTTTTAAGTTGATCTGATAATTTTGATATCAAGTCATCTGCTGGAACATCAAAAACCTTTGCCATTTAATATTACAAATTCCTTTCATTAATTTTCCCTTATATTCCTTATTCTTTATCTTGTCATCTGTATGCCATAACAAAATAAAATATCAAGTTTGGTTTGGTTTTTCAATAATTTTTCTATAAGTGTGGCCACATAATTTGCAGGTTATCCTTAAAGCCTTTGTATTAGACCTACCTATCCTGATGATTGAATCCCTACCTGGGATGATAAAGTTCTTACATTGCTTACAAAAAAGAAGCTTATATTCAAAAGGAATTTTCAATTTATACTTTAAGATAATTTTTTTAGCAATTACAATATGGTGGTCAGAGAATTCATCTTTTGAATACAGTGCTCTATCGATCAAGACCTTTACTCTATGTATAGCTATTTGTTTTATAGCGCTCTTCTTCATGACAAACCTTATTGAGATTGATTTGCTTATTGCAGCATATATCTTTAAATATTAACTATTTCCCTTTAAATCCGTATCATTTGTTAAATTTGATCATAGCGGATACTTCTCTTGAAACTATACCTGTCAATGTTTTCAAACATCAATCTCTTAATAAAATTCGTAATAGTGGGAAGAAGCCCAAAGAAATCTTGTTAGATAGATCTCTTCACCATTTTGCTATGATGTCTGTTAAACTCGATGAGGATTACAAGAGGGGCAGACCAGATATCCTTCACATTGCGTTGCTTAATGCATTAGCTACACCTTTATACAAAAGAAACCATCTTAGGGTGTTTATTCACACAATAGATGATAACGTTATTTTAGTAGGGAATAATGTTAGGTTTCCCAAATCTTATTCTCGATTCGAAGGTCTGATGTTAAATCTTTTTAGAGATAAGAGAATAGTTTCAGAAGATGGACAGTTATTATTGGATCTTCGACCTAGTACTAATTTTGGAGATCTATTAAAAGCGCTTGTTAAACCTGAGATAGTACTGGGTCTTTCAACAACAGGTACTTTTAAAAGCCTTGAATCAATAGGTGCGGATCTAGCTTCATATACTAATGGATGTGTTGTCATAGGGGGGTTTCCAAAGGGCCATTTCTCAAAAAATATTGAATCTTATTTTGACAAAAAATTCTCCGTATCAGACATGGGATTAGAATCCCAAATAATTGTCTCTCGATTGTTATATGAATTTGAAAAAAATATTCTAGTCTAAAAAAATTAATGGGCTTATCTTGCCCTTCTGGCCATTGATGCTATTGCATAAATAAGACCGATCCCTAAACCAACTGCTAAAGGTATCCAAACTCCAAAAGCTTCAGGAGCTATCACAATTTGTAAGAATGACAACATTGAGGGTAATAGATCATGGATGTATATAAGGTTTGTATTGCCTTATTTTTTATCTTTAATACGAAATGATTTAAGAAAAACAATCAATATACTATGAAATTTTATTTCTTGTAAATCATTATGAAATTTTCTTATATTCTTACGAAATCATGAATTCTTGTGGACTATGTATATTTACTTTAAATTACCCTATCGAACTGATTTTATATATGAAGATGCAGAAAGAGCTGCGCAAATTTTGTCCGAAATGTAAAACTCATACTATTCAAGCTGTTTCTACTTATAAAAAGGGTAAAGATAGAAAAGGTGCTCAGGGTGCCAGGCGCCACGCAGAAGATAAAAAAGGCTATGGTGGTCAAAAATTCCCTGAATTAAAGAGGACTGCTAAAACTACTAAAAAAGTAACCCTGAAATATACTTGCAAAACTTGTCAACGAAAGACGATGAAACAAGGAATGCGAATTAGGAAATTGGAGATCCAAGCATAGTTGGAGTGAATGATAGTGAAAAAACATAACATCATGATCCCAAAACCTCGTAGTAACTTTGTAAAAGTTGAATGTGATTCATGCAAGAATATCAAGGTCTTGTATACTTACAGCACAAAACCTGTCTCATGTCCATCTTGTAACGCAGAACTTTTGATAAATACCGGTGGACAGGCTAAAATACTGGGCAATATATTGGAAACCTTGGATTAATCATTTCTTGATGATGATTTCAAATTCTACAACAATCCAATAAATTTTTCTGCTTTTTTCAAGTCATCAATTGTGTTTATGTTATAAACTAATTCCAGACTATTCATTATCACTGGTACTTCTCTGATTTGTTCTATATGCTCAAATCCAACAACGGTATGAAAATCTAATATCGAAATCCCAGTATAACAATAATCAACTTTACTAATTTCTGTTACGAAAGTTGAGGGTACGAGATCATTCTGAATAAACATATTCTTGTCTACTACTATTGCGATACTGGGACCGCTCTGATACAAAGCTGTTATTTCATCTAAGGTTTTAGATGAGATCAAGGGAAGATCAGTAGGTAAAAACAAAATTTTATTATCAACAAAATCTTGAATTCCATTTTTTCTCTTGTTTTCTCTATCTTTGAAGAATTGGAGTACAATTAGGTAATCATTTGAAAATCCGCTACCAGTTGTCTCTATCAGTGTTATATCATTACAGTATCTGTTTTTTAGAAACTCTTTGGTTTTTACTGTATTTCTACTTACTGCAGCATATATCTTAAAGCTCTTTTTTGAATTCTGTACTGCTTCTATCGCGTATTCTATCAGTGATTTACTCTTCAATTCTAGGAGGGGTTTTTCTACTTTGACTATGGAATTAGTGTTCAGCCTACTTCCTTTTCCTCCACACATTATAACACAATTAATCATTTCTTTCTTTTTGTCAATTTGATTTTGTTAATTTAACTACTAATTAAATTTGCTCCTTAATTATGAAATCTTGAATTGACTTCATAGTTAATTTTATTATTCATATTATTTTGCTAATTATTCAAATCGCCAATCAATCAATATATTTCTTCCATTTTTTTTACATGTAATATCTCCTTTATGAAAAAAAGATTAAAATTTTTATGACAGAGATAAGAGTGAACACAATCTTACTATTTCGTTTGTTGCACCCATTACATCTCCTGTAATTCCTCCAAAGTTCTTCTTTGAAATATATATGATTATAAAACAACAAATAATTCCTACAATAAATATCTGTAATCCAATCACACTCATATTCGAAATCAAGGCTATCAATACTATAGTAATGATTGTTGCGATTGCCATTTTCTTTTTTGATTTCATGTTTTTTGTGAACAATGAACTATATCCCTCCCAAGCTGACTCACAATAATGTGATTGTAATACCATTGAGTATTTCGACATGATTTCAGAGAGAATTATAGCAATCATTAATCTATCCAAACTAGTGATTGAAGAAATTGCTATTACCATTCCAATCAAGTATCCCGAAACAGCGACGGTTCCAGCTGCACCGATTCTTGGGTCATGCATTACATCGTATTTCTTATCTTTGTTTCCTCTTACCATAATACCGTCGGCAAAATCTGCAAGGGCATCTGTATGATGTATGCCTGTTAAGATTATCAGAAAAATGATTACTATGAATGCGGATACAAACTGATTAAAGAAATAAAAGGAAATTAATACTACAGGTATGGTCAAGAGTCCTATTAATAGTCCAACAAAAGGGAATAGAAACATGTTTTTTGAAATGTTCTCTAAACCAATACCTTTACTTAATTTTCCAATTGGTATTATTGTTAAAAATGATATAATTTCTACGATGCTCTTAAATACCAAATAATATTGTCCACCAATTAAAATAGTTCAAAATTATAATAACAGGAATCAGAAAACTGATTATAAATATCAGTGTCGCTACCTTGGTTATTTTTAAGGATGTTTTGCATTTTTGGATAGTGAGTTGTTCTTTCATATCTCCTAATTTATAATGATCAATTTTTTCTAACTGAATATTCAAACCCCCCGCCATTATTGACATTGGGACACCTGCATTGAAACTTTCCATGTTCTTGTAGTCTCTTTTAAATATTTCTATTGCATTTTTCCAATCTTGTCCGCAAACTATGATGGAGGCAATCAGAAAAACTGATGATAGTCGTGCAGGTATGCCATTTACTATGGTATCGAGTTTAGCTGACATCCATCCCACTTTATTATAATAGTCATCCTGGTATGCTATCATGGAATCTAATGTGTTAATAGTTCTATACATCATAGAACCTGGAATACTTAAAAGGCCATAATAGAATAGAGGCGAGAGTATACCATCGACAAAGCTTTCTGCCACACATTCAATACAACCTGATAGAATTCTGGACTCCGATAGGTTTCGTGTGTCTCTGCTGACAATTTTTGATAAATTTTTCCGAGCTTTATCTAAATCATTCTTGTTCAATTCCACCAGGATCTCTTTGATATGGTTATCCATAGCTTTAATTGAAAATGTTGTTTTTAAGATTGCTGCCGATAATATGACAAAAAAAATAGTACCTAACAAAACAAGTGATTGCATACTAATATAATAAACCACTACACTAACCATGACTGTTAATCCTAATGCTAATATTGATCCCATCACCTTTTCAAAATTTTCTTTCTCTTTCTCTTTCCTATATCTGGAAGCATTCTTTATCATTTTAGTAAAGAAGTTTATGATTCTGCCAATCAGCACAACGGGGTGTATCCTATTTGGCGGTTCGCCTATGGTGATGTCTATTAAAGTCGCAATAAATAAGATTGATATGATTTCTGTTACGATTTCAAGTGACATGGTTTGATTTTTTATCTAATTATTTTTTTTAGGATGTAATCCATATTGATTGATGATTCTACTTTTTCTGCAAACCTACTTATTTCCGCGTCTAAATCTGTATGATTTATCGTTTTCTGATTATTATCTGTCTTGTCATTTTTCTTGATCGATCGAGTATATGTTCTCTTTTTTTTGTTTTCCCGCTGACTTTGCTTTATTTCATTGTCATTATTTTCTCTATCTAGGGAGTCCTCTTTTGGTATATTGTGATCTATTTTAGGAATGATACCTAAAAATGGTTTTACTATTTTCAGTTCCATCTTTTTTATTGCGGGGAATAATATTGTATTATCTCCCCGGAATTTGTTAATCAAAATTCCTTTTACTAATCGTTGATGTGATAGTCTTAACAACATCATTGTTCCTAAAATGCTTGCGAAACATCCACCACGTTCGATATCTGAAACCAGAATTACCGGTGCATTTACTTTGTTTGCAAAAATCATATTGGCGATGTCGTATTTTTGTATATTTATTTCAGCAGGTGAGCCTGCTCCTTCCAATATTATTATTTCGTATTTTCTTCTTAATTCTCTGAATGCGTCCAAAGCTATTCTCAACCCTTTATCGAGAACAAAATCTGAATAGTAATCCTTAGCTTCCATTACCGACAAGAATTCCCCGTTTGTATATATTCTGCTCTTGCTATTACCTATCGGTTTTATCAATATTGGATTCATGTTGGAGTCAGGAATCGCTCTACTTGCCAGTGCCTGAATTGCTTGAGCATTTGCTATCACTTTATCTGTGTTTTCTATTTTGTATGTAAATGAGGACATGTTTTGGGACTTGAAGGGTGCTACTTTGAATCCTTTGTTGGTCAAAATTCTGCATAGTGCAGTGACAAGCATACTTTTGCCAGCTCCCGAAGACGTCCCCTGAATCATTAACAGTTTTGATTTCAAAGTGCTCCTTCCAATGATTCTAAGAGGACGTTATTCTCTTTTGGAGTCTTGATTGCTACCCTAATAAATTTGTCATTCATACCTCTGAAACTCTTGCAATCTCTGACGAGGATACCGTTCTTTATTAATAATTTGCTGGTTAGTTCTGTGGATGTTTTCTCATTTAGTATCTCGATCAGGAAAAAATTGACATCACTTGAGATTGCCCTTATCTTTCTGCTTTTTTTAAGCAATTTGAATATTCTTTTCTTTTCAGCAATGTTGTTTTCCCTAGCGGCTTTAATGTGTAATTTGTCTTTTAGCGCTTCTATGGCTGCAATCTGGGCTAACCCGTTAACGTTCCAGCTAATCAAATTGTTGTTTAATTTTTGAATATTCTCTTTGGCTGATAGCGCATAACCTACTCTCAAACCTGCCAGGCCGAATGTTTTTGTAAGCGATCTTAATATCACCAAATTATTGGAATCCTTTATCAGATTAACAAAATAGTTATTGTCGTGTTCCTTTCTAGTATCGGTAAATTCGATGTAGGATTCATCTAGCATGACTGGAATCTTTTTGTCAATTTTTTCTAGTATTTCTAGTATTTCTTTTCTGAAAAACTTTCCTGTAGGGTTATTTGGATTGCATAAGAATACCGATCCTATTTCAGTGTCTGGATTATTTGTTAGCTTTGTAATGGAATCTGAATCAATTTGAAAGTTAGTATCAAGAGGGGGTACATGTACTAATTTTGATTTCCTGCGTTTTGCAGCAAGCTCATATTCACAAAATGTGGGTATTGGAATCAGTGTTTTTTTTCGCACAAAGGCAGCGGCGAAATAATGTATTAATTCAGTGGCTCCATTTCCTGTGATTATATTCTCATTTACGTCAAGGTCAAATTCACAATCAATATACTCTATTATCTTTTTTTTCAATTCGGTGCATTTTGGATCAGGATAAATATAGGCTAGCTTGATGTTTCTTGTTAATTTTTCAAAAACTTTCTTGGAAATTCCAAGAGGATTTATATTTGAACTAAAATCTATTCTTATATTCTTTTGACTGTTTACAGAATAGATTCCACCATGATGACAATCTTGCAAAGTCTTTTTAATCGGATGATTTCTTATCTTCTTTTTTAGTATGACGAGATCTTTTCATCTATTGTATAATAGTTTTAGTTTTTTACGCTTTAAAAAGGATTATTAATTGTTTTATATCTACCCTTTGAATATGTTAAAAGTAGCGTTAATCGGTTCAACTGGCGCTGTTGGTCAAGAATTTGTAGTTGCACTTGATAAACACCCTTGGTTTAATTTAACTCATATTGTCTCTTCTGAAAGATCTGCTGGTAAAAAATATGTTGATGCAATTAGAGATCCTCAGTCGGGTATACTAAAGTGGCATAATCGAGTACAAGTCCCAGAATATGTTAGAGATAAGATCATATCTAAATTTGACGACATAAATCCAAAGGAGTTTGACTTGATTTTTACTGCATTGGAATCTGATGATGCACAAACAATCGAACCAAAGCTAGCTGCTCATGTTCCTGTTATTAGTACAGCTGCTGCTTTCAGATATGAAAACGATGTTCCAATTTTGATACCTGGAATTAATGATGAGCACACTGATCTTTTAAAAAAGCAGCAGAAGGAGCGTCAATGGAGCGGCTTTATTGCCCCATTGCCTAATTGTACTACTACCGGGCTCGCTATAACTCTAAAACCTTTGATTGATAGCTTTGGAGTGAAAAGTGTCTTTATGACCTCAATGCAAGCATTGTCTGGAGCAGGTAGGTCTCCTGGTGTTATTGCTTTGGACATATTAGACAATGTCATTCCATACATTCCTAAAGAGGAAGAAAAAGTTCAAATAGAAACCAAAAAAATATTGGGCAAGTATGATAAAGAGTCTAAAGAAATTTCCGTTAACGATGTAAAGGTCAGTTGCACCTGTACTAGGGTACCAGTGTCTGATGGTCATACTGAGGTGGTTTTTGTAGAGACAATAGAGAATGCAGACCCCTCGTCAGTTAAAAAGAAAATGATGGAATTTTCTGACAGTATATCCATAAAGAATCTTCCTACTGCTCCACGAGATTATATTGTTGTCAATGATGATCCGACAAGACCTCAACCACGAGTGGACAGAGAAATAAACGACGGTATGACCACAGTGGTTGGTAGACTGAGAAAGGATTCCGTGTTTGACAATGGTATAAAATATGTGCTACTGACTCACAATGAAAAAATGGGTTCTGCTAAAGGAGCGGTATTACTAGCTGAGTTGCTCAAAACAAAAAAAATTATATAATTTTTTTTAAAAATAAACAAACTTTTATAACAAAAATAAAAATTATACATTTATTAACCACGAAAAAATAGTATATTTTGAAAATTATGGGGAGAATTGACGATCTTGATCTCAAAATACTAAGCGAGTTGTCAACGGATGCAAGTATATCGGTTCCCAGGCTTTCAAAAAAAATCAACATCAATTCCTCTGTAGTTTATAGCAGAATCAAGCGACTTGTGAAAAGAGGGCTAATTAAGAAATTTACTATTGTAA
Source organism: Candidatus Nitrosocosmicus sp. (assembly GCA_041747305.1). GTDB lineage: Archaea > Thermoproteota > Nitrososphaeria > Nitrososphaerales > Nitrososphaeraceae > Nitrosocosmicus. Next base: position 33,592 of record JBGTFK010000011.1, on the reverse strand, counting down.
TAAATGATGAAGCCTTAGGTTTTAATGTTAAAGCACTAACTGGAATTACCATGGATTCTAAATTAAGGGATAATGTGCTTGGAGAGCTTTTTAAAATTCCCGAGGTCAGAGAAGTAGCTGAAGTAACTGGAAGATTTGACGTGCTGGTAACCATGACTGCTCGTTCTCTAGATGAAATGCATCAAATCATATCTGAAAAAGTGGGACGGATCGAAGGGGTACAGAAAACTGAAACATTTATTGAGATGAGAAAAACTTCACGAGAAATAATATCCAATTCTGTATCAAAGTAAAAAAAATTCTCTCAAGATATAAATAACTATTTTATTTATTATATGGTGGTAGGTTAATAGACTATTTGGTTTTAGAGATGAAGACAGTTGGTAACCAAGTTAAAAATTATTACGAGCTTACAAAACCAAAAATTTGGTATCTACTTGTTTTCACAGCTATAGGTGCTGCGGTTTCAGCATCCTGGTTATTTGATGTTCAGGTCAGTTGGATGACTTGGGCTTTATTGTTCTTTGCAATCGCTGCAGGCTCTGCAGCTGCGGATACCCTTACAGGATATAACGATAGAGATATTGACGCAATAATGGAAAGAACCAAGGGTCGTCCGATTCCCTCTGGAAGAATTTCGCCCCGTAACGCTTTAATTTTTGGGCTCATTTTAGCGGGAATTTCTCTGGTTTGTTCTTGGTTCATAAACATATGGGCATTTGGCTTAATGGCATTTGGCTTGTTTGATAACATCATAGTATACAGCAAATGGCTAAAACGAACCAGCCAATCTAATATCATATTAGGTGGATTTTCTGGTGGGGCCCCAGCATTAATTGGCTATATAGCAATAACATTTCAACACGTGGAAATAGGCATTGCAATGGCTGGGCTGGTCTTTTTCTGGATTCCTACGCACATATGGAGTTTAGCCTTACACGTAAAGGAGGATTACAAAAAGGCCAATATTCCAATGCTTCCTGTTGTATCAAGCGAATCTAAATCTGTGAGAATAATAGCATTAACAACTTTGATGATGGTTGTATTTAGTATATTACCATTTTTCTTTAATCTATTTGGTTTGATATATCTTTTGACTGCTACCGTATTTGGTATTGTGATGATAATTTTGTCTGTGTGGTTACTGGTAAGACCAAGTGAAAAAACTTCTTGGTTGGTATTCAAATTTAGCAGTCCATATTTGGCAGCATTATTTATTGCTTTTATGGTAGATGCGTTCTTTCACTAGATCGCTTTCTTGATTTTTTTTCTAGTCGTGACCAAAACCAGCTATAAATTCTTGATCGCTCATCTTTTTTGAAATTCATCTAGTTTTTTCACCTTCAAGTCGAACTTTTCTTTGAATCTGGGAATATTGATAATAAACCTCTCATGCTTTCCCTCTCCTATCTGTTCTAAATTGTCTTCTGTAGATACTTTGAATTGAACTCTTCTTCCATCAACTCCACTGATTTCGGCTTTCAGAATTATCTCCGCCCCCACAGGAGTTGCAGCAGTATGATTAATGTCCACAACGGTACCTACCGAATCCCATTCTGATTCAACCTTTAGAAATTGTTCTTTTAATAACAGTCTACAGGTTTCTTCCATTTCTGATATCATTGAAGGTGTCGAGAAAACATTTTCACCTTCCCAAAGAAAACTGGTAGTCTGATTGTGGCTAACTTTTATTCTTCTCTCATTTTTGGTTCCTAATCTGATGTCAAAATCCATAAGAATTATTCTGTTTGCTTTGATAAATTATTTGTTCGTCTTGATCTCTATATTTTTGGTATTTTGCATGTGAAACCTATAAAAGGGGCTTACCTAAGAATTGTAATATTCTAATAAGGTGATATGAGAATATGGCTTCAATTCAACAAACAGCTGGCGGTATGCCAGTATTAATATTAAAAGAAGGAACTAAAGAAAATAAGGGCAGAGAGGCACAAAAAAATAACATTTCTGCAGCAAAACTGGTAGCGGAAATTGTAAGGTCTAGTTTAGGACCACGTGGTATGGATAAAATGCTCGTAGATTCTTTGGGTGATGTAACTATTACCAATGACGGTGCAACTATTTTGAAAGAGATAGATGTTCAACATCCTGCAGCTAAAATAATGGTAGAGGTTGCAAAATCTGTCGATAACGAAGTTGGAGATGGGACTACCTCATCTGTAATTTTTACGGGTGCGCTATTAGAAAAAGCAGAACAACTGATAAGCAAAGATGTTCATCCATCTGCAATTGTAGATGGATATACTGCTGCTTCTGAGCAAGCACTAGTTATCCTAAATAAAATTGCAGTAAAAGTTAATGTCAACGATAAGGATCTTCTTATCAAAATTGCAAAAACCAGTATGGAATCTAAATTGGTATCTGATGATAGTCCCATATTGAGTGAAATTGTGGTAAGTGCTGCAAAACAGATTGCCGAAAAAAATACCTCAGGTGACGGTTTACGAGTAGATTTAGACAATATTAAGGTTGAGAAGAAAGCAGGAGGTTCTATTCGTGATACAACATTCATCCAAGGAATAGTTTTAGATAAGGAAATAGTTCATGCTGGAATGCCAAAGAGAGTCGACAATGCAAAGATTGCTCTTATAAATTCTGCTCTTGAAATCGAAAAAACAGAAATGAGTGCAGAAATTAGAATCAGTGAGCCCCAGCAAATGCAAATGTTCTTAGAAGAAGAAAATAGGATGCTTAAGGATATGGTTGACAAGATAAAGTCAGTTGGAGCTAACGTCGTATTATGTCAGAAGGGAATTGATGATATTGCACAACATTATTTGGCTAAAGCAAATGTACTTGCAGTAAGGCGAGTAAAAGAAAGCGATATGTTCAAACTTTCAAAGGCTACTGGCGCAAGACTGGTAAATAATCTAGATGACTTGAGTGAGAGTGATTTAGGTATCGCTAATTTGGTTGAAGAAAGAAAAGTTGAAACTGACAAGTGGGTGTTCATAGAAGGATGCAAGAATCCAAAAGCAGTAACTATTCTTGTACGTGGTGGATCACAAAGGGTAGTTGATGAAGCTGATCGATCTTTACATGATGCATTGATGGTTATGAAGGATGTGTTAGAAAAACCATCTATAGTTGCAGGCGGTGGTTCACCTGAAGCATACATAGCCAATGAATTAAGGCAATGGTCTAGCAGTCTTGAAGGACGATCACAATTGGCCGCACAAAAGTTTGCTGAAGCATTAGAAGTAATACCTTTAACTCTTGCAGAGAATGCTGGTATGGATCCTATTGATACCATGGCTGACTTGAAGGCAAAACAATCAAAGGGATCAAAATGGATTGGTATTAATGTAAGAGCGACTTCTGTTTCAGATATTTATAAAAATAATATACTCGAACCAACTGTAATTAAAGAACAAATCATAAAGTCAGCTACTGAAACCGCTTGTATGCTGTTGAGAATTGATGACGTCATTGCAGCCACAAAGTCTCGAATGCCCGCTGGTCCACCTGGCGGCATGGGCGGCATGGGCGGCATGGGCGGCATGGGCGGCATGGGCGGCATGGATATGGATTAATCCATTCGCTCATTCTGCAAAAAAAGGTTTATTTTTATATATACATGCCAACCGTTTCATTCCATTTATTTTTAAAGCCTTTCTGATACCATTATATTAATCAAAATTCAAATTTTTACCGTGAATCCTTGGACTATTATTCCATCTCCTGTTACCCTTTCTCCTACTACTGCCGTCAACTCTCCTATTCCATCTTCTGCTACCCCTTCTCCTACTGTGGTTAATTCTCTTAATCCATCTCCTCCTCCTCCTCCTCCTTCGTCCCAGTATCGCCATTTGACTTGTTCATCAGAGTCTTTAGAAAGAATAATTTCTTCAGCTGATAATGATTCTTTTACACGTCCCAATCATGTTCAAAATCTTCATAAAGATAACACAAGCCAGGTTGACAAAATAGTTAAAACAGAAAATAAGAGGAGTTTGACAAATCAAATACTAGGGAATTCCCATACTCATAATATTCTCAAAAACCTGTTGATCAAACTTTTAGATATAAGGGAAGCTAGGCATCATCAACCACAGGTTACCATTTTGCCTGATTTTTTTGTGGATAGAATTATTGAAGTATTGGACTATCCCATTTTTATAAATGATATCCAAAAAAAGATTGTTGCAGGAGGTGGAAGTATGCGAGGATATTCTAGTGTAGATATCAAAGGTGGTAACGCAGTAAATATGGCATATAGTCTAGCAAAACTCGATGTTCGTGTAGAGTTGTTTACCATAGCCGATGAAATTGGTTCTGATATATTACGTTCTGTATTTATGCCCTTCAGAACAAACGTGAATCTTCATATTATAAAAGGAAAACATGGATTATCGACAGTATTTGAATTTTCAAATTCTTCTATTTCGTCGTCCTCCTCAAATGTGATGGTAAGTGATGTAGGGGACAACGATAATTTTGGCCCAGAACTAATTGAATCACAAGAAGTAAGAATGATTTTGCGATCATCTGATGCTGTGATAATGACAAATTGGGCATCCAATCTAAGAGGAACCGACTTGTTGGATTATGCCTTTACGAATTCCCCTAAATCAGTTCATTTTCTGGATCCCGCTGATATTGAGAGAAGATGCTTTGAATTCATTAATGTGCTAAAAAGTCGTTCCAATTTGGTAGACTTTCTAAGTATCAATGAAAATGAATATAATCTAATAATTAAAGCATTAGAGAGTGTAATTGGCAATCCAAATAGTACTCTTTTGGCCTTTGATAGCAATTTATATCCTGATAATATGAACGCTTTTTGCGAATCCGCAAAGTTTCTTTCTAATTTTATTAATTTAACAGTATGTATACATACAACTAAGGGATCTGCAATATCTGATGGTCATGAATCGTTATTTATAGATTCTATTGTTCCATCCAAAATTGATATTGTAAGTGGAGCAGGAGATTCATGGGATACTGGTTTCATTTTTGGACACTTATATGGATTCACAACTATAGAGAAAATTTGCTTTGCAAATTTATTATCCTCCCTCCATGTAGAAAATCGTTTTGGTGATAACCCTTCCTTATCTGAAATTATTGATTATATCAAATCTAGTTATTTCTAAATACATTATCATTGCGGAGGGTAAAATAGTAGAGAAATATTGCCGTAACGGTTTTGCAGTCTATTATTGTACCATCATAACAATATTTGATAGCATCCTTTAATTCAACAACGAAATTAGTAATGTTTTCATCCTCATCCATTTTTTTTGGGTTCTCCAGTCTAGACATATTTTCTGAAACGAAAAAATGCATTAATTCGGTGTCATAACTTGGTGCCAAAAAACACCGAGTAAGCGGTTTTAGTACCCCTGTATATCCTGTTTCTTCTGCTAATTCCCTTTTTGCTGCTTCATAAGGTAGTTCATCATTTTCTATCTTGCCAGCAGGTATTTCAATTAAATATTTGTTTACGGCATGCCTGAATTGTTTAATTAACAAAATCTCTTTTTTATTTATGATGGGAATTATTCCAACAGAAGGACTATGCTCAACTACCTCCTTTCGAAAGACTTTTCCATTGTAGTTGAATGTATCTATTCTTAACCTTACCGGACCCTCGTGGACCACCTTTTTGCTTATGACACTGTACCCTTCTTTAGACATTAACTCATTAAAAGTAATTTTTGACTAATATTTACTAATTGTGTCTCTATGGTGTTATTGGTCATCATAGGGATCTTTCTCTCTTTTTTATAGCTAATTATCAAGCAATTACATCATGTGATTTGATAAGAATCAAAAAAAATTAATCTCCGATAAAATTCCAATTAATAAACGGGTTATGAATCATGAATGACCAAAAAGCTGAAAGAAATTTCGATCTAGATGTTGATAAAAAAACAGTTATGACTTTGGGCTCACATTGTTCGTTACAGGTATTAAAAGGAGCCAAAGATGAAGGTTTCAATACCTTGCTAGTATGTGAAGAAAAACGATTTGACATGTACAAGCGGTTTAAATTTATTGACAATATTGTATCGATCAAAAATTTTAAAGAAATTGTAAATAAGAATTTTCAAGACGAATTAATCGAAAATTTTAGTCCAATCCTAATCCCTCACGGAACCTTGATTTCTACATTAAATATGGATGAATTGGAGAGTATTAAGATACCTGTATTTGGTAATAAATGGATTCTAAGATGGGAATCAGATAGAATGCTAAAACAACAATTAATGGACGAATCAAAGTTGCCTTCGCCGACTCAGATACCATCTAAAAATGAAATCAATGGCTTGTGTATTGTGAAATTGCATGGAGCCGCTGGAGGAAAAGGATATTTCTTGGTTACTGATAAAAAGGGATTCGAAGAACAAGCACAAAAACTCATACAATCACATGTAATAGAGTCCGAGGAAAATTTGTTTATACAAAAATATGCTAATGGAGTCCCAGTATATTTACAATATTTTTATTCACCTATAACCCATGAACTCGAGTTATTAGGGATAGACAGACGTTATGAAACTGATATAGATGCGATAGGGCGAATTCCATCAAAATATCAAATTTCTTCTAACATTGAGCCGTCTTATACTGTTGTAGGGAATATACCTATTGTACTAAGAGAATCTTTGCTTCCTGAGGTTTACTCTATGGGTGAACGATTTGTGGAAGCATCAAAAAAATTAGTCCCTCCGGGAATGCCTGGACCATTTTGCATTGAAGGGGTATATGATAATAATGCTAATTTTATAGCATTTGAATTTTCAGCGCGCATTGTAGCTGGAACTAACTTGTACGTTTCGGGTTCACCTTACTCAGATTTATTGTTTGATACTCCAATGAGTATGGGCAGGAGAATCTCCTTAGAAATAAAAAGGGCTATTGAATCGTCCAAAATGGGATTAATTATGACTTGATCTTTTCAATAATCATATGGTCACGATGGATGGAAAAAAAGATGCTTTGATCAAATCAAGTCAGATTAAATCAAATTAATTTTGTCGATAGTGTGAAATCATTTCTCTTATCTATTTCAACCAACAAATCCATTCCTTCTTTAGTAATGACATAATACTTTGAATTCTTTAATACATAATTTTTCATCCTTCCTAGGTGATAATAGATAGATCCTGTAGATAGACCTGTAATGGTTCTGATTTCAGAAAAACACGCGGATCCATTCTTCTTTACAATAGCTCTCAGTATTTTGATCCTAGTTCTTTTTGCCCTAAGCTGTATATCACCCATTGACTCTATCATATAATCCTGTTTTTTTTTATTTCTTGCGGTGTTGTTTCTTATAACTTAATTATATAAGAATCGAGTAAACTTTTCCTTTTTATTAATACCATCTAACGTCCTAGTGGTTCTGCGGTTACAATCTATTCCCAATGGCGAAAGCGGTACGCATCTTTTACTATCTTTTACTATCTTTTAATTTTGATTCTTCTTTTTTGGGCTTGAGTCATTGTTATTGTTATTGTTATTGTTATTGTTATTGTTATTATAGATACTGCTTGAGTGGCCCTGGTTGTCCTTTATTACATTTTTTCCCTTCTCTGATGGTATAATTTTCATTTTTTCATCCCGAAAACTCTTGTTAAACTGATTGCCTTCAAATATTCTATCTAGAAAAACTGCTAATGCTGCAATTTCTGAATGAGGCTGACTGCCAATTGCAATATTATAATCAGCAAGAAAATAAACCTCTTTTGGAACCTTTTCTGCTCCTATTATGACTAATATTTTTTGTTTTAATTCTTTGATCTCTTTTATTTTTTGATTGATTGGTGCTCCATACATTGTAAGATGAACAATTACACCGCGATTTTCTTTCCATGTTTTTAGTATCTTTTTCCAATTGTCAATGATTTCAAGTCTAAATTCATTTTCTCCTCCCCATCTTTTATTGATTTTATCTAATGTTTTTTTAATTTCATCATCCACATCAGTCATGTAGATTACTTCGCTTCCCATAGCCCTTGATACCAACACAGCATGAGTAGTAGTTCTGTCATCTCTTACCAGCCTGTGTCCTATTCTAAGTACTGCTACAGATGGTGGCCTAGTCATTAGATCTATCCCCATCACGACCCTGCTATCATCTTTTCAGCCTCTCTAATGAAGAAATTTGCGATTTAAAAAATGAGATTACTTTTATTATTTCTCTTCTTCTACTATTGTATTCTATTCTTCTGCGTTCTCTTCATTGGGGTTTATAAATAGAGTTATTCCCAAAAATCTCTCAAGTTTCTTTGCTAAAATTTCATCAGGTCTTATCGAACCTGTTTCGATTTTCTTTATCAGCGTCACTTTTTCGTTAATTTTTTGTCCAAGTTGTTCGTGTGTCAATCCCTTTTTACTCCTGGCATTTCTTATTAAGGATGGAAATTCCTGATCAATAATCATTTCATCAACCCAGTTGATTTTCTTTAATGGTGGTGGCTTAATCCTTGGGGCTGCTCTTATTTTTCTGGGATAAAGATTCCTTGAACCTTGCTGTGGGCCAGATGCAGGTTTGGGGGATAAATATCCTATAGGACTTGTCACTTTTGGTGAACCTATGTTCTTTGAAACATTATTGGATTCTACTGGTTTGCCTCTTTTTGAACATGACAAACAGACACTCATAATTGATTTCTCAATTATTACTTTCTTGCTTACCTCGGTATGTTTTCCGCATAATTCACAAAAAGAAACCATGCATGTACCTTATCGGGTCTAATTTATTAGGATTTGTCATCCGTGTGTGCGTCCGTGTATGCGCCGTCCTAATTTTTCTGTTATTCTTACCACCATATTGCAATTAACAAGAATTGTCGGCAAATGTGATTTCTAGCGTATTTCGACTTTGATTTTTATTTTTCATTTAATAGGTTGACTGATCATGGTTTATCAAAAATAGGATCAATTAGCCACTGCATGAATTCTTCAAACCTCAAGTTTGTCCCAACCACTGTAGTAGATTTGGAGTTATTAACTACCAAAGGAGGACACAGCCTACACGATTTGCGATAATAGAAGAGGGAACTGATATTGGCTATATCTCTCTTCTTGCAGGCCGTACCCATAACGTTAGATATTTTTGCACCTTACTTATAGGAGTTCGGTATAGGTTTACTATCGGACCTATCTTTCAAAATGACCGTCAAATTCTCTATTTGTATACGGGATAAGATATATGATGGAAGCAAGATACACGGACTCAAAACCGTCTGCCTTGTAGGCATTTATAAATAGTTTGATATATTAACTATTTGGACCTGTGTCCAAATTCTTTGCTAAATTTAATAAAAAGCGTCAAAATGCATACAGATGTATACAAGTACTGTCATAATTAGTTAATATATATCTGTCTGTACATATAATGAATTCTCTTTATATAGCATTAATATCCATGGACTGGAAAAATGATATGCAAAGAGCAAGCACGATTGAACTTTAATTAGTTTGTACTAAGGTTTTAATAATTGAAATTAGTAATGAAAATTATAAAAGACACTCATTAATGACAGGTATTTAAGTAATCTAATCCAAACATCTATCCAAACATTGTAAAACTTATGATTAATGACTGACAAAATACTAAGACTTTCAAACTGTTGGAGTGATTTGTTAACTGGCAAATTTATACCTCTCGCCAGGTTACTTACTGGTTAGTCTCCAGATGGTTTTTATTGTGGACATCTCTAGTTAGGTTGTTTAGTTGCAAAAGCTATTTCTAAATCCATATCAGAAAATATGCTCTCACGTGGATTTTCTCTTTGGAAGGGATATCAGCTCAATTCTTCCAAAGGATTTAAAGCTTGAATATTCCAGAAAAACAGGGAAAATCAAGAGTTTTAGTATAGATGGAAAATTAATCGGCACCTTTCGAACTGATGGGGGAATTGCATTAACTATTGACGGTGCCAAACTTTTTCTAAAACAAAAGGGGTATCAATCCAATTGTGTTGTACCTATTGAAGATGCCATACCTTTCGTATCAGAAGGTAGGTCCCTCTTTGTGAAGCATGTGTTAAAATGTGGTGAGAACGTTAAGAGTGGGTCGGATGTTGCAATAGTAGACAAAAATGAATCTGTTCTAGCTGTGGGTAGATCTTTGTTGCCTTTTTCATACTATTTACAGTCATTAGATGATATTGCTGATCATAATAGGGGCTCGCTTATCCGCGGCATCGGTGTAAAAATTAGAGAAGGAATAAAAAGCAGAAGTACATAGGGATTTCTATGATGCGATCGGGCAATAGAGATATGCGCAGAATGCTTGACCGAATGGGTTTAGACATGAAAGATTTAGGTTCGGTAGAGGAAGTTATTATAAGAACCGATATGAAAGAGATATTTCTTAAAAAACCACAAGTTGTTGAAATGAAAGGCAAAGATAGTACTATTTTTCAAGTTATTGCTACCGATATCGAAGAAACCAACAGGGATGTTCCTACTTTTAAGGAAGAAGATATCGTTTTAGTTATGCAACAGGCAAATGTCTCAAAGGAAAAAGCGATCGTTGCACTGACAGATACAAAGGGTGATATCGCACAAGCAATACTTAATTTGACAGTTTAACAAGCACTTTCTCTTTTATCAACTAGTTGTGGATACCAAAATAATAAAATTTGATTACGCCATAATTTTAAAGAATTATTGATTATTATTTGAAAATTATAGGTGGTTATTACAATTTTCGATTGATTTTTATGATATTGTATGTAAAAATGTTATTTTTATTATTAGAATCTCATCACTCTAATACTCAACGCTCTAACATTAGGAATGTCACTATATGATTACAGGTGGGTGTGGATTATTTGAAATCTGGCAATTCTTGCATTTTGATTACCAGAAAATTATGCGTAATCTTTAATAGGCTTGTAACATCACGCTAAGTTAGCAATAGAAATGTTCAACTTAACAAGTTGTCCACCAGTTATTGTTGCGACAGTATCAGGCCGTTCCTATTATAAAATAACAAATGTTTTAAAGTCGCTGGACTTGCGTTATTTATCGTTATCACCTGAAGAAGCGGCCTTATCAACTGGGAAGGTTATAATTACAACCATCGACGAATCTAAAATCGTAAATAGAGACAACATGTATTTGGATACCCAGTTAGAGGCATTTCCTCTGTCCATAAAAGCAAAAATCCTACAAAATTGTATGGGTTACTTTGGTCCCTCTAAAGAACAATTGATAATCGGAATAGATCCTGGAAAAAGGATTGGCATTTCTATACTGTACTGCTATTTCGAACTAGATAGAATAATTTTGTCTTCGGTTAATTCCACAGTTGAAAAAATTAGTTTTATTTTGTCATCAATCGAGTCCCCAACTAAAATAGTTCGAATTGGTGACGGCAGCTTGGCTCTATCTCATCAAATAGCTGCCATTCTAAAATCGTATTTCAAAGACGAGGTAATTATTGAAATCGTAGACGAATATGGAACCTCTATTAGGCAAGGTACGGAAAAAAACCGAGGTGGGATCCGTGATATTAGCTCTGCTAGAAAAATTGCTTTTAGAAAAGGGAAAATATGGAATAATTGCAAGTAGCAGCCCAGCATTAAGTTATTAATACCGGTTAGTTAATTTTATTTTAGGCGAGGTTGGCCCAGCCTGGTTAAGGTACGAGCTTCCCAAGCTCGGGATCGCGGGTTCAAATCCCGCACTTCGCATCTTTTTGAGATTGATTTGAACCCGCTAGTTAACTTTTGGTTAACCTTTGGAAATGTTATTCGTCAGGCGGTTAACTATGTCTTATTTGGGTTAACCTATGCTCGTAATAGGTTAACCAATATGATCTTTGCAAAGGATCTACAAAACCTATTTAATATAGGTGTGGTATTATAATCACCTGGATTCTTCGCTCGCTTTAGCTATTCCTCTTAAATCCCAAGGCAAAACAATAGGAGTTAAACTTAATGAAGATGCTATTATGAATTTAAATCAAAGACTAAAGTCAGATGGATTCAGGACGTTCAGCGAATTTGTGCATGCATACATTGATGGTAAATATCCCTCATTTCAAAGGAATGAACAAGTAGAAAAGCTGTTAAACCGTATTAGAGAAAAAGGAATAACCGACCCCTTAACAGGAGAGTTCAATCCAACCTTCTACCGAAGCTTCGACGCTGAAGATATGCTAAAGTACTTACTGCCTAAGTACATCTATAAAAAACACGCCAAGGATTTAGTAAGATATTGCGAACGTTATGTTGAGATATTCTTTACCAAACCTCAGTTAATTCAATCTGAGTCAGGACATAAGCGAGCTTGGATATGCGACTCAATGCGAAAGTTTGGAACTTATTACGATAGAAAAATGCATAATCCCGAACTTAAAATTCTAATTGAAGAAATAATCAAGCGATATGAACTAAATAAAAAGATGAGAATCCATGACCGAGTATGGCTAGTAGATGAGGGCTATATCGATAAAATGGTGCGCAAAGCATTGGAGATTGATGGAGATATTGGTATAATCATCAAGTTTGCGTTCTTTTCAGGGTTAAGAGGTGAAGAGATTACATATGCGCATGAAACACCTGTTTGTGATTCGTTAACCGGATGCAATTGTGACAAGTTACACATTACTCAAAAGAAGGACGTTTCAATTATAGTTCTAAATAGAATAGTAGGACAGAAGCATTCTTACTTTACAGTTGTTCCTACCCTGTTATGGAATGAATTTAGAAGTCTCGACAGGGTTACAAAGGAAGAAAGGAACATTGCACATATGATGATAAAGAATCATACGCAAGGAAAGGCAACGTTGATGGACTTGCGTAAATTCCACTATAATATTTTATGCCGCTCCGAGATGGGTGAAGTCGGAGCGGAGGTCTTGGCCGGTCGCGCAAAGTCTATTTCTGCGAAACATTACCTTATGCACGAACTGGATAAAATGAGTTATCAATATGCTAAATGCATGCTGGAAAGTTACTTTAAGTAATTGTCAATAGCCATTATAGACCTGATATAAAAGAAATAGTATCTAAAAGGATAAGACAGGTGTTGGATGAGTTGAAGAAGGAATTAATTCCGTTCTACTTGTAGAGATATTGGATTTTGACTGTTTATCACACTCTACTGCTGTAATGAAGATTTGCAGTCACACGATTGATACCGGGTTTGATTGTTGATTTACAAGTATCCTCTCCCACACAGTCTCCCTGTAAATTAAGCAATTGAAATGCAAAGAAAATAGTTGCTCCTCCTCTCCCGCTAATTTCGTATTGAAAACCAACTGGGATATTTTCAAAAGTGTATCTCACTATTCCTTCTCTAACACCAGTCGTTGGAACTAAAACGCTCTTAAGTTCAGGTTGTTTTGTATTTGTGATGATTACAATTCCATCGGGCAAAGGACACGTCAATATAATACTGCAGTTTGCTCTTAGTATTGTTGTTACTACTAGAGTAGCAGTTTCTTCATTAGGATGTGGTAATGGATTCTTAATCGGCAGACAGGATTTCACAAGACCTAGTATATTACCTTCTACAACATCTGACTCCACATTTGATGGACATATTTTGTCCAATTTGTTCTTTAATTCACTATCTAGGGCAAGTGCTTCGTTAACGGGTTTGGACTGGGTCGGCATATTAGTTGATGCTAATCCAATTGTCAGGGTCAATACAACGAAAAAGGCAGTTAAACTTGATCTTTTTAGTGTCAACAATCATTACCATTGAATTATCAATATAATGGCTATTGTTAATCATAGCTTATTGATAAAGTAGAAGAGAATGAAAGGAAAATTAGATAGAATTTATTAATGTTAGCAAACGAGGGTCTGACATCAATTAGATTATCACAATGAGGTATCAAATCTTTAGTTAATTTGCTAACATCTCTTCCCTATCATAGGTCTCAAATGCTTTTGTGAGTTTGTTCTTTGAGGATAGTATATGTGAATGCCTCTTTAGCCATATCTTAGTCTATTTCATCCTCTACCCAAATTTCCAGTGACTAACTAGATCTTTATGGTCCTGTTGTATTTTTCATCTATCGATTAATAACTATACTATTGCACTATATCTAATACAGCGGAGTTGTAAATTATATAACGTAATAAATCAAAGCAATAGTTTAATATTTCATTTTTAAACAAAGTGGTGCATATGACATCAAATCATCCCCTATCTGTGCTCATCGTTGATGATGAAATAGAGTTGGCTTCGATTTATAAAAAGTATCTTGAATTGTCAGGATACGATGTCGTATCCTTTACTGATCCTTTGCTTGCATTAGAATATTACAATGAAAATACCCAACGGTTTACTCATGTGCTGACTGATTTACGAATGCCAAGTATAAACGGAATAGAACTGGCAAGTAAAATCAGAAAATTAAACAGTAAGGTAAGAATCTTTTTGATAACAGCGTTTACGATAGATGATTTTATAAACAACAAAGATTACGTTGATTCAAAAATAGAAATGGTGATAGAAAAGCCGGTACGTCTAAATACGCTAAGAGAATATCTGAATCTCGATTATTCAGAAAAATCCCATTGATACTTAATTGGTAGCGATCTACCTATCAATGCAATTAACGCAAGATATGATTGATAGGTGAGTAAAGGAGATCGCTACCTTCATCTTATATCATCTCGTTACTTGGATGTCAATTAATCAAACTGTAAGTTATAAATTGGGAGTAATCATTTGTAAATAAGTGCAATTGTCGCTTTCTTCATTAATAGAATACCTGATGTGAGACTAGTATCAGCATTTCAAAGACTAACAAGGAAAGGAAGCCCAAAGACTTCAGCCTTTGGGCGATATGAAGATAAAGAGTAATGATAAGGAAATGAAAGATATATCATAAACCCGATGTCAAATGAGTTGAGGAGTGAATTAAGAAGTTAATAATGTGAAGTTTAGATGACAGAGTACTTAACATATTCAATAGAATAGAACTAAAGAAGGAAAGCCCCTCCACCAAGGCTCTAGGGGTTGGCCTCTCTTCCTTGCTTAACCATCATGAATAAAAAGTATACAATAACAGAATAATCATTAGGATTCCTAATCATCAAATATACTAATAGGAATAAGAAATTAATGAATTATCTAATCCATATATAATAGTAAATTAGATAGATATCCTAAGAAAGAATATAATATGAAATGGAACATAATGACTGGTTTAGAATTATCCATTGAGATGAACTAATTAATAGATAGAATATTATTCATAATAAATATCGTCAGACCGTCAAATTTGTGCTCAAAACGACTATTTTTAATCAACTCTCATATCGTCAGAATGTCGTCAATAATCGCCATCAATACAGTCAGTGTTCCTTTAATTATTTCTAAACCAGAGTAACTAATAGTTTACGTATGGTCATTATTAGACCCGCCTTCGGCGGGCAAAATTGTTAATACCACATGAAGAAACATAATTAGACCTTTTCAACAAACTTTTGAATTAGGATTAACATTCACTGTATTACCTATAGATAGTAAAATCTTTATATATCATTCATGTTCATATACCTTGATGTTTACTCACTCTAGTAACATTAATCACAAAACTATTGTGGTTAGCAAGAAGAATTATGATGAATTGAAGAAACTGGGTCATGTAGGAGATTCTTTTGACGACGTTATCGGGGTCATATTATCAAAGATTGTAAAGAGCAAGAGAAATGAGGAGGTAAATGTCGATGTCTAAAGTTACATTTGATATTGACAGTATTATCCACTGGTCGGATGAAAGCTCTTTTGAAATTGACATAACTTTGCCTTTGCGTAAAGCCGGAATTGACAGTATTGTATATTATGGAGATGAGTTTGTAATCCACTTTATGAATGAAACCAGGTTAACAATAAATGTACCAGATAATATCGACAATCTGCTTAAAGTGATAGAAAGAGATTTACTAAGATGGGATGATTGCGGAGAAGGATACAGACTTCAAGGTCATGTCGTAGAGAGAATTATAGACCATTTAAAGGCAAATATTACGGAGATTAAGGAGGCAATAGAGAAAACTAAATAATACTGACTCGTTCTTCTACATCACTACAGCGGAGTAAATATGTAAAAGACGTTTTCAATTCTTATGGAATATATTAAAATATTTATAGTTTTTTGGATAATTTGACATTGATATATTAATTGGTCGTAAAAATCAATCATACCTATTTTCCATGCAGTAGATAGAAATAAAGATAAAATGTTATCTGCGCTGATAGCGCATTATCGGTCTAAGTAAATATCATTTAAGATCTGTCTCTCATATACTGTTCTGCCCTATCACATTTACCTGACTTTAAATCGCCATATTGGGAACATAGTATATTTACATAATTCATTATTTTGGTAGAACAGTCTTCTAATTTCAATTCATCCGTTTGCATATAACATTGGGATATCTTTAAATTCATCATAGTCTCGACCAATTCTAATTCCTCATCTGATGGGGTAAAAGCTGCGACTGTTGTATTTTGATAAATCAAAGCTGTCGAAAATATAGCTAATAGCGCAATTATATTAATTGATTTCATAGGCATAGAGTATAGTCTTTGATCTATATACTTTTCTGGAACGATAATAAAAGCAGTGTTGATGATTTAGAATTCTAAAAATCTGACCTTGATTATAAACTTACGAACTATTCAGAATAAAATTGTAAAACTTATATTGTCTGGATATGACTATTATCATAACTTTGCGGTCCTTCCGATTGTCATAGTGTCCTAGAGAAATAGTAATAAGGCTACATTCGTGTTATAAGTGTCTACTGATGTTCAAGTAATGTAGTCATTTCTAAACCATATACCATACCTCAGCATGGTTACATTGCTACTTCTACAATTTTCAACCATTGTTAACTTTCAAACTTCAGTTGACACAAAGGCATGAGCATGGTCATTGTATACCGTAGCATTGATACCTTATTACTTCTCAAATGGGATTGTCCTCTGCTTGGAATTTTAATAATGGATTTCATTGAAAGATGCATTTATTCAGTAAACGAGTTTGGGTCCAGTAAATTATTGAATAAGCTGACCAACTTAGAAACGTAATAAAATATTTATTTCCAATCAAGATTAATTCTCCCGAAATATAGTAATTGAGCTGCAACGGAATTTGTACAAGATATAAGGCAAAGAGAAATCATCATATTCCATTTAGATATAAAGAGGGTCAGAAAAGATGCAGTACATGTGAGATATTTATTAAATGGGATGAAAATCAGTATTGTCCATGTTGTAACTTTAAATTAAGAACAAGATCATTTCGTGGGTGGGGAATGAGGAAAATATACAGGGAAGATACCATAAAACGATACTAAGGAATTTTCTTCAATCTATAATATCTAACCCGCTTCATGAAATGGCATATCTATTTAGAGCCTATCCCAAAATTATCTTTCTGTAGATGTTTATGCAACAGGAGAACTGTACTAGACCCAGATAGTTTTCTACTTTCTTTTCGTATCTGGTGTATAATTTTCGAAACCTGTTATGTCATGAGTTTGTCCTTTCTACCACCCATCTTTTAGGAGAATGTTTTTTGCGGTATGATATCACTCTTTTTTCTTTATCCTCTTGTCCTTTCTTTCTCTTGTATGGTATGTGTAGTACATAGTCTCGTTTGATTAGTTCCTGTTCTACAGGTTCGGAGTTGTATGCTTTATCAAGACACAGATGCTGCAGTTTTCTTCTTCTTCCGTTTTTTGGTTTATATGATGATGGTCTTCGTTTGATAACTGAATAATCCACAACTTCTGTTACCAGTTTAATGTCATGAGTGCTGGCAGAGGATATGACAGCAGATATCGGAATACCTTCTTTGTCTGTTAAAATGTGTCTTTTTGTGCCCAGTTTGCTCCTATCAGTGGGATTATTTCCTGTCATTACCCCCCTAAAGGCGACTTTATGGATATACTATCTATGGATTGCCAGGTCCAGTTTATACCTATGATGTTATCATAGATTTTCAACAGTCTAATCCATATCCTTTTGAAAACATCCAGTCTATTCCATTCCTGGAACCTCCTATGACAGGTAGAACCCGAACCATATTCATGAGGTACCATCTTCCATTGGCATCCTGTTCTCAGGATGTATAGGATACCGTCAAGCACTTTTCTGTATGGTACAATTGGTCGACCTACAGTGTCAGATGATTTTTCTTTGGGTAAAAGTAGCCTAATTTCATCCCATAATTTATCTGGGACCTTAAGTATGGTATGATTATTTTTATCTAACTCCTTCTGGATAGAGGTCACACTTTAAAAATTATGACAACGAGCTATATTTCTATCGAATTTTGTAATAGGCTCTTAGTTTATATTCATATGATTTAGAGACCTGCTTGGTTCCTTGTAGGAATTGAATCTCGGCTTTTGAAAGAAGTGACACGGACTAAAATGATGTTCAAATATAAAAAGGATTTATCCTCATTACTTTGATTTTTATTAAAAAATGGTAAGCACTGAATATGTTTTCCCTTTTAAAGTATTTGTAATAACACTTCTAACACTTCTAACGGTTTTTAGGACATAGTTGAAAAGACCTTATTACAGGTAAAATAAAGATGTAAAATGATAGATTCATAAATTTAGAAACTAGTAAATTTGTTTTATGATATCCAAAAGATAATATTGATTTAATCAATGAAAAGTGAGATTCATGTTTTCAAAAAGGTGCTAAAACTGTTAGGAGTGTTAGTCATTGTATATATTATCAAATCTATTGATAACAAATACATTAATAATTTTTATGAACGTCGCCCTTTTCAATACCACATCTTTTAAAAAAAATTAAATTCAAAAATAATGACAAGGATTTATTGGAAATATTCTAGAATTATCAAAGAATATAAAATCTCATAATGAAAATATTGAAAAATTCAGAAATAAACTAAAAGTATTAGTTGAAAATTAATTTAGAGAAAATGGCTTTATTCCCGCCGGATATCCTAAAAAAGGATTCTATTATGAGGGAGAATACAAAGAACTACTTATACATCAATTAAACAATATTATCATACATATAAAAAATAATGAAAACTTAAATGAATTAAAGGAAATACTACAATTCTATTTTAGCAGAGAAGAAAATGGATTCGTAATCATGATGGGTAAATTAGTTGGAAATATTGAAGAATCTAAAAGTCATAATTAACAATAGCCATTGTTTTTAACCTAAATAAATTTGAGGTAGTTAACAAAGACTTGGATAGTTAGACTATTTCAGAAATATCCAATAAATTTATGTTATTACTCTATTTTTGTTACTTTTAAGTTATCAATTTTCTCGTTTAGGACTTTAAGTATTTCTCTAAACTCTTGATTCTCTTTCTCAGTAACGTTGAACTTGGTAATTCTTTGTTTTAACTCTTCCATAGCCGATATTACAAATGACTTAATTTTTTCAGTTTCGATAGTTTCTGAGATTTTTGTTATATATCCCGTATGGTAAACATTCCTTCCACTCATTTTTAAAGTGTATGAATTAACACCAAGGACTAGACTCATACTATTTGACAGGATATTTATTATTCCTTCAGACCATTTACCAGGTAAATCATTAATAACAGGGTCTGAAAACAGCACAGTTGAAGGAACAGAAAGTGAAATTAAGTAATCATTGGACTTAATAAAATCCTGTATAAAAAGAATTGAAGAATTGAGTAGATTTCCAGGGGTATCCCTATCTAGATAATCGTCAAAAAATTTTAGATACGAATTTATTTTGGAAGAAAAAATCAGTTCCATGTCTTCATCCATAGAATCACGTATGACCTCATTCATGTCAGTATTATATTTAAAATTACTTTTGATTCTTTCTATAACTCCTTTTCCTTTCTCTATAAAATCTTTATGATTATTCAGGATATATGATACCCATAATTGCAAGTTTCCAACTTCCTTATTACCTTCAATAATCTTAAGTCCCTTTCCCTTTGGAAACTGACTCATCCACATTTCCTTCTGGTCAATAGATAATTTTTCATAACTTATGATTATATGATAAGGAGAATTAGCGAGTTTTGCTTTTGAAACTCCTTGGGTAATGGAATGTGGAGCGTTAGAATACTGTATCTCAATCGTAACGATTATCATTTTAAAAGGTAACGGCGAATGTGAATGGACATTATGCTCCTGTTCGATACTTAATTCCCATGCTACATCAATCTTAAGAGCAGAACCCTTGATAGGTGGATGTTCTATGTTTGATATATATCCATAGATGCTACCAACCTCCTTCAAATCCATAGCGAGTCGTTTAGCAGTTTCAGATGGAGCGGGCATGATATCGTCTTACAGGATAGGCGTACACCTTAATTAAATTTGACTGATTTCAACATGTAATTCTATATTATTACTAGGACCATCTATAATTGGTA
The DNA here is from genome assembly GCA_041747305.1 of Candidatus Nitrosocosmicus sp. Lineage (GTDB taxonomy): Archaea > Thermoproteota > Nitrososphaeria > Nitrososphaerales > Nitrososphaeraceae > Nitrosocosmicus. The sequence goes on along the minus strand of JBGTFK010000011.1, from coordinate 13,221 downwards.
ATCCAGTTGCGTGGTTAGAGATTTAATCGTCTTTGAAAGGGGGCCAAAATCAAAGGTATCAAGGAAATCGGCCCATTTTTTATATATGTTTCCTATTCTGCTATGATAGTGGTAGTAGATAATGTTACTTACTCAAAAGGAGAAAAAGGATTTAGTTATTAGATTGGCGGAGGAGGGGTTGACTACTAGGGAAATTGCTAAGCAAGTCAGGATAAGCCTCAGTAGTATTGGAAGAATACTTCGTGAATACACCGGAGATGAATGTTCTATCGATAAGAAACTATCTTTAGACTCCCAGGCTTTTCAGATGTTTAAAGAGGGACAGACGCCACTTGATGTTTCAATCCATCTGAATCTTGATACCGAATCGACATTATACCTTTATCACAATTATACACGCCTTTGTAATCTTGGCGATTTTACTAAGATATTCAACGAGATGGGTAAAGACCTTCCTATTTTCGTCCATCTATACAAGAGCTTGAAGATAAACGGGCTTGCAACCGTCGATTTCATCCAAGACTTTATCAATCTCTATAAAACCAGAGAAGAACTAAAAAATGAATCTAAAGAGATTACTGAATACCTAATCCTGATGAATAACAGAAAACTACAGATAGAAAACGAAATTGTAGTAAAAATGAATGGCTATCTGCAAAGACCATAAACTAGGATACCGATAGAAATCGATATCATCCCATGCTCACGGGCTATACCAATAGAAATGTCTCTTAAAACTACATTTCATGATTAAGGTTTAACTTTGGACCATCCTAATCATAATCATTAATACAAAATCTTGTCAAACATAAATAATAGAAAAACCCCTTAAACTTTGTGAAATATAACTATAATTTAGCATTATTGTCTATTTTTGGTTTAATTATTACCTTAATCACAAGCAATTCGGTGGAAAATGATTTTGTATTCGCTCAGTCAAATAGCGACGATGCGATAGGACAGGACGGGGATGGCAACAATGCTTCTCAGAGTGAAGAAAGTGCTCAATCTACTAATCAAAATGCCATGTGTGTGTCCGGTGAGAGTACTTCATTAAGTTGCAATAATTTATCTTCTGAAAGCATCGGTGCTTCTGTTCCAGGTCAACAGGGTCCCCCGGGACCTGAGGGGCCACCGGGTACTGATGGTGCTACTGGTCCGGCCGGACCACCAGGTGAAACTGGTCCACAAGGAATTCAAGGAGAGAAGGGCGACATTGGAGCTGGTGGACCCATGGGGTCGACTGGACCAGCCGGTCCTCAGGGACCATCGGGGGATATTGGGCCAGAGGGGCCGCAAGGAGAAACTGGTATAACTGGTTCGACAGGCCCGCAAGGACTTCAGGGTTTGCAGGGCCCACAGGGAATTCCTGGAGCAACTGGACCACAAGGAGCCACAGGCCTAGCAGGACCGTCTGCAATAACTGATGATGATTTATATATATTGTCAGAAAACCATACGATTTCGGTAAACATGCCCCCTGTGTCCGTGTCGCTTGAATGTGACACCGGCGATACTGCATATGACCACGGATATGAACTTGATATAGAACCCAATTTCAGAATAATAGGAGATATTCCAATTGGTACCAACGGTTGGGAGTATAAGATAGTAAATGAGGGGGCCTTTACTTTCAATTTTGAAATTTTTGTTGTCTGTTTTGATAATCCGTAACCAAAGATGATATCCAACTACCTGTAGGGATTAACAAATGCCTGGTACGGGTCGGTTAGACTATTGGTATGTAGTTGAGTCGTGTAAGCAGTGTAAGCGATGAAAACTTTTGGTGTGAACCATTAATCGATAATCCCAACGTTATTATCTTAAAATCCCATTCTTTTGGAATAGGCTGTACATTTCCGGTCACCTGCTCTTGATAGTCTTATTTTCATTGGGGAAATTCTCTTCTTCTTAGAGGTGTTTACATCTGATTTCATCTGAAAATTGATGATAGAATCTATTTCTTTTATTTTTGAACAAGAATCAGGTGAATCATTGATTCTATTGGAAATGATGTTTACCTAGATTCTTTTTTCAAAGTTATTATCATTCTTATATCTTGGTTTCAAATTTAATATATAATGACTATGAAAATATTCTCATTTATCATACTATTTGTCTTTTTGTCGCTAACGCTAAGTTTTTTGTTTTCAATAAATATTTCCTTTTCTCAAATAGAGATATTTGAAATTGACAATACTAAAACAATTACTTTTCCCTATGCTGCATCTAATCATGATGCAATTCATCCTTTGACATATGTATTTGAAGAGCAGGCTTTGACCGAAAATATTCCAAATTATTGGATTCTTTCTATAGATAACAATTTGCTATATTCAAACACTGCTGATTCAAAAACCATCATAAAAATTGAGGAGCCGCCACCCAGTGAAAAGTTTATCGAACTAATAATGTTTGGTAATCAGTCAAAGGGATTCATAGTATCTGTAAACACAAATGACACTGGATATATGCGATTGTATGAAAACAATCAAAATGGATGGTCTACGGACGGTCCGGTAACCGTACTTCACGCCAAATACCAAGGATTGTCTGTCACTAACGGAAAAAGGATAGTTATAGATAAACTTGGCCTGAATGGATTCAATGTTGGTTCTGTAAGTATTTATGGAAAAGATGAATCTTCAAAACCCAGTTTAGTTCACGGCGGAAATCTAAAAGTAGAATTCATGTGGAAATCTTTTCAACTACCTGCGAATCAGTAACAAAATATGATATCCTTAAATCTAGTCCAATAATATTTCACCTAATTTTATGAAGAATTGCTAAAAAACTATACTTTTTAGTTTCAGTAATTCATAGAGTTCTGTGTGGTCCTTTTTCAATTTTTCAACTGAAGGTGGCAAATACGTTTTAACACTTCTCAAATTATTTTTTATTACCAAAGTAGGACTGAAATCAAGTTTTCCTATCTGCTCACATCTTTCCAGCCATTCCATTAATATCCTGGATGCTTCTTCGTTTGACAATTTTCTTACGTTTACAAGATAAGGACCTAGAATACGCCATAGACAATATTTACGATAATCTTCTAGTGACCCTTTAAGTAAATTATCAATCCAACTAATATTATGAGTATAAGAACAGTTTGGTGCGAATTTGTTTTGCCTTCGTCTACTATTGTGATTTCTTTGTTTTATCAGGGTTCTTCTTTTTTGTATTAAATACATCAAGAAGTCTGAAGTAACAAATCGTAAATTAGGTCGATTTCCATCCCATTTCTGAATTACTATTACAGTTTCTCCATTTCTGGAGTTTATGGTGGATGGTACCCTTGTCATACATGACTTTATTGATGGATTATTTTGGGAGTCAGCTATGTTACTCGCAAAGAAATCCTTTGCAAATCTCAAAAATTCTGTTGTAAGGTCATGTCCATTAAGATATGGGAGATACTTGTGAAATATATCTTCCTTTTCAAGAATTATTCCGTTAATTGGCTGATAAATATGATATCCTTTACCAGTGAACAAAATAGTCGGATGGGCACCTTTAAATACGACGTTCAATTTACGTAAGACTTTATCTAATTTCTTGTTTAATTCAAGAACGTTTTTAGACCCTTCGAAGTCAAGGTCTATGAAGATAAAATCTGCTGCCGTTTTGTTCATAATTCCTAACAGCATTTGATAAGAAGTGTTGGATGGAAATGCATTAATTCTGCAGTCCTTAAAATTTGCCCCCTCAAAATGATGATAAATCTCTTCTATTGTTTGGTTCAGGTTGGAATTGAAAGGTATCCTGATTTGAGCTGATTCAGATTTCATTATCGTGCGTGGAAATAGTTCATGCTGATGGTGAAAATGCGACAGGATGAAGTTTATCTGCTCTTTAATAAGACCAGAACTATTATTCATTCAATTATCATCCTTAAGTTTGAGTGGTTTTTTTGAGGCAAAATTTCCAACCTTGTTATTTTGTTACTCGATTTTTATCAAGGGAGATGCAGTCTGACATTTCTGACATTTCTGACACGAGAAACTATCTGTAGTCTTCTCTCTGTATTGTAATTTTAATGGAGTCTTGTTCACTATGGTGATATTTGGATGGGAGCGCAGCAACTTACTAATTTTTCTAACCTTTCTATTTCTATCCAAGCCTAAACTAATATTGTCAATACTTTTAGATGCATGTTCCATAAGATATGATTTTACAAACTCGTTTTCAATACAGACGCTCTCTAATAACTCTGAAAATAAGATGGGTATTTCTTTACTCTCTTCAAACTTAGTTAAACATGCATCCAAAGTTGTCTTTATAGGGTCCTTTGGAACCAGTGCAACAATACCTTGATAATTGTGAACTACTTCATTGTAGAAACTTGTCGCATGGATTACATGTTCTGGTTCAATAGTATCCCTTAAGTTAAGTCGAGCAACTGCCTTGCATAATCTAATTAGTGTGTCTAGACTCCTTTTTGATTCTGAACGTCTAATTGATTTTCTGTTCAAGTCAATATAGTAATCTTCAATCATTTTTGCCGATTCTGGTGTCAGTTCGGGTGAAAAACTCTTTGTATACAAAAGATATTTCTGAAGAAAACTGTCATAGTTAGGAGGATTAACTGATTGTGATTCAAGTTTTTTCCCCGCAAATTTTCTTAGGGTCGCTTCATCACCTTTGTCTTTAGAAATAAGTATTAAATCGAATCTATCTAGAATTTGAGGTAGGAGTGGTATATCATAATTATTCCTCGGAACTTCTAACCATCTCGTAAATGAACCATTATCGTTATCTCTGTCTCGAATATTAGTAGAGGCAAATATGGTAGTGGGGGATTCAATAGTCGAGTTAAAACCGTATTTATTGTTTGTAAATTTCCCCTCTTCCATAATATCAAGAAGATAATTTTGGTCATCTGGACTCATAGTGCCAATTTCATTTAAAGCGCAAACTGCACCCTTTGAAAGAGGTATGGGCCCTAATCGTAGAAAATGCTGTTCATTGTCCTTAAGCACAATTGCAGTCAGACTCTTTGATGAAGAGTGCTGCATGCTTTCAAATCTACTGTTCGAAATTAAAGATACAGCCTTTTTTAATAAGGTACTTTTTGCCAACCCTGGTGGACCAGCTAGAAGGATGTTAATTCTATTTCTCATTCTTTTGTTCTTTATTGCATCTAAATCATTTCCTGTGCTAACGAGTCCATAGAGCAAGCCTTCCTTCACCATATTATTTCCGATTACGAACCAATCGAACATATTTGTCAATGATTTGATTAGATTTGGTCCTTTTAGTCTGGCAAATCTATTAATGGCTTCAATATCTTTGTCGCTAATCACTATTTGTTCTCTGTTAATGTAATCAAGTTTATCGACCAAAATGGTTGTAATTAATGAGCCTTTGTTATTCTTAGGTATAACGTATATATTTCCAGTAACATTAACTTGTTCTCCAATCCTAACATTATCCATATCCATATTTAGTAAAATGCATGTTAACCTCTGAATATCGTTAAATTTGTCATTATCTTGTAATTGAACTGTTATTGCATTCTTATAGACAATTATACGCTTAGCGTTACATATTGAACATTTATCTCCTAAACTTCTTGGTATCACGAAAATTGGAGGGTCGTATTCAAAAGTCCTTCCTTCAGAATATTCATCCTTACAACTGCAATTTAGAGTGATTGATGAAATTACCTTATACGGTTCAGATAATCCAAAAATACTTCCTTTAACTTGCACTCTACCTTTATCCAATTTGATACATTCTGAAACATTTACAGTTTTTACTACTTGTACAACACTATAGCTGGTGTCAGAAATGTCAGAAATGTCAGACTCAGAACCTTTGCCCATCTTACTATCATCAGTTTTGGTTAATATCTCTGCATTAGGGTCTGGAGATAGCTTGTCTTCGATTGCATCCACAAAATTGAGAATTTTTTTGTTATTACCCTTATCAGAGTCTTTCTCTTTTAGTATTTTCTCTATTTCCATTCTAAATGATGAATAATTAGGTCTTATTGTAGCAATGACTGTAGTATTTGGAGATTCTAAAGCCAAATGAAAGTTCTTGTCTTTGATGAACGCTTTTCTTATGATGCCATTAACATGAGGGAAGTTAACTAAATCAATGTGAACTATTTTGTTGCCAGTCATCAATAGAGTTGCCCCCATCCAAGAATAATCGTATTTATATTTCTTGAAGTAATATTGTAATTCTCACAACCTGTAAATGTAAAATAATTATTACCAGATACTTTTAGATATATTGATAGTTCTAAATTACAATTGTCTTTGGGAATAGACTCCGCAGTTGTTCTGCAAGACATTTTATCAATATCGTTCTTACATGGTTCACAAACAAAACCAATCTGATTTATACGAATTTGTGCACTACTTATAGAATATTTTATATCATTTTTGCAGCCTTCAGTTGCACAGGGGTAAGACAATTTTGATAAACTTGTTACTATGACATTAGATCTATAGGCTATGTCATTATGCAAATTATCAAATATTCTAGAATCAAAATAAAGATTTCTTATTAAAGGTTGCAAATCAGGATACACCTTTTCTCGAAGCAGAGCTTGTTAATATAAAGTCCGTTAAGGTTTGTAATTTAGTACCATTACATTGACCCAATCGTAATTGATTGGGAATGTTTCTAATATACATTCCATCCACAATTTTGGTTCCAATTGAAATCCTATGAATCGCCTGGGTATAATCATTGAGCAGAAATACATCAACTATTCCTTTAATACCATCGGAATTTGGAACGATACTATAAATATCTCTATAACATAACTCATAATAACTATTAATCAGAGAATGTATGTAAGTCAAATCTATACCTTCTCCTGTTCAATTGACTCTGCTAAATCAATTGTTCTTTTTTTTGATATCTCGATTAGTTCATTTATTATATCGTCGTATGTTTGTTCCTTTCGACCATTGACACGTAGCTTGTTTCTTGTTTCCTTATCTACATTTATAGTAGTCATTATTATAATTATATATAATAAATAAATATATATATAATATGGGTATACGTATTTTTGTTCCAAGGTGGTTTTAAAAAAGCAAACTAACATACACAAAGATGATAGAAAAAAAGCAATAGTAAGATTTGTCATAGACAACCGTGGATGCCAAAAAGAAAGAGTAATAAAATATTGTACAGAGAACGGGATAGGTTCGAGAGCAACAATTTGGAATAACATCGATGAATTAGTAGGGGATGGAACTTTAAGCGTGATTAAAGACGAAGACGACAGACGGGCGCTCAAACTAATTACTAGAGAAGGCAACCTATTGCTCTCGCTTCCGGCTCAATGGGAAAAAATGATAGACTCTTTTAAAAAGTACGTAAGAGCATTAAGAAAGGCTGCTGTGGAGAATCCAAGCATTGATTACAATTCCCTAGATTCAAATTTTAAAGATATGAGACATTATGATAATTTTATGGATTTTGCACCTACGTTACCCTACAGTCTCATCGATAGCATAAATGACTTCTATACGTTTTATTTCATCTTCGTTCTGCCTGGTCAAAATGATACTCAAAAACAGATTACAAAGCTTTATGCCATTTATTTCGACTATCTAATGCAAATGTACTCATATACCGATAAAGAATTTCGGGGTATAGCAATTCGCAAAATATCCGATATTAAGAAAACCGAGTTATATCAAAGTTATTTCGAGACAAAAGCAATAACACCTTTCGCCAAGATTTGTAACGTTACTCGCGCATCTCGAGCCTTGAATATTCAAGACAATTTGTTTAAGTTATTAGATTTAGTATGGAAAAGCAATGTGGAAACCGCCAACTTACTATATTCACCTATTGGGGATGAAACATTTGTAATGGTATGCAAAGGTATTTTGATATTGAACGATGACAATTTCAACTATAATGACGATAGCGAAATTTTACAAAAAATACATATGATAATGTATGTAGTAAATCAATTTCAGGATTCGATTCTCCAGCATTTGCCTCCTAGACCAACCTCATCTACAACTATTTAATAACAACTTAGATCGTGTCTGCAATAAGATGCAACCGATTTATACGATACTGAAGACATCCATGATGTAGAAATTTCTTGTCAAGTGTTTAAGATATGGCTATAGACCTCTTTTGTTCTCCATCATATGCCAATTCCATGACTAGCTTATTCAACAGGTGTCTTACTCTCCTTGTTATGATTTCATCAATATCTGGTTCAAAATAATGGTTCACAAATAGACAGCTTCTAATAATGATATGAAGAAGGCCTCTAGTTTTCCGATTCAATTACTTTATGTAAGGTGCTTAGCAATTTCTATCAATGAAAATCGAAGCACTAACGATGGGATTAACCAACGATGAGCTTAACAAAGTGGATAATAATTGCTGCTATATTGATAAATGTTGATGATAATATGAAACCATTTGGTACTATCATAAAATGAAGAGACGAGACGCCTTTAAAAATAAGTTGACAACATTTGCCCTATACTGTTTATCGTTTTTCCTAATTATACTTGGATTTATCTTTACTATATATTGGTTCATGTGGGCTTTCTATATGATGTTTTTCATGTTTACAGGAATGATGTTTATGGGGTTTGGTGGATTCATTTTGTATTGGTTGTATATGAACAAATTAGTCTATTACAATAAACCTTCTTAGACTTTAATTATTTTATTTATCGTTTTATTTATTTTTATATTCTTTGTCAATGAATAAAAATGGTAGACATAGAGGAAGTGGCTCTGTTAACTTAACGATAAATCTATAGCTTAAAGATGGCCTATTTCCCGTATGTCCAGTACAAGAAACAGAACATCTTCATCATATATTGGTCGCGCATTGTATGTGTAATTTCTAGGTTTGTCGACAAGAAGAAACGTTGCTAAAGCTATGTTTTTGTTTCCGCAAGGTCAAGAGAAGTCATGTTGTAATCTGGAAGTGGATTCAAAAGTATCATCCAAGAAAGATATTATCAAAGAGAAAAAGGATTTCAGAATTTATCATCGACGAGACATTGCTTAAAGTTGGATTTGAATTCATCTGGTTATGGGTAGCAATAGAGCCCGAAAATAGGCAAATTCTCGCACTTTTTGATTTTATAAATGGTATTTTCTTTTATAAGCAAATTCATCTATAGTATACATGATGAATTAGTTGAAAGACTCTGTGCTATTTAGAAAATTAGGAAGGTTTTGGAAAAGGACAAGCAGTGACACCAGGGCAGATAAAAGATTGATAAACAACTTGAAAGAGGCTGAAGAAAATGCCGATATAAGCGAGAAATCACAAGGCTCATAGAAAGCGGCGATTGTTCTCCTGATAGTAAAGGTGATAACTAGATTGAGTATTAGTAAGAATTTGTAAAGCCCCCCTCAATTTATTCAATATTATTGGACTAGTCGACTTTTATTTTTTACTTTAATAGTTTGGAATATCGTTCTTAAAATAATTAGGATGATGGTGTATTTATTGCGTTGCGTTGGTAGTTGTAGCATTATTGGCTGTAAGCACCATGATGTCACCAAATGTCTGCCCTCTGTCATCGCCTATTCTCAATAGAGGTGTATCTGAACCATCCGTACCTTTATCCCACCATGTAAGCAAAGAGCGGGTTCAAATCCCGCACTTCGCACCTTTTTGAGATTGAAATTGTCTGTTTGACGATATTGTTGACATTTGATTTAATTACAAATGGGATTGTTGACAAGAGGCCTAAAATGTTGACATCTGCTCGTAAATTGTTTACTAAAATCTCAAATTTTATTTTATTCCGTGACTGATCAAATAGATAAATAAATTGAAATCTTTCTGTTCTCCAGTAATAAATTTTATATATTTACTAGATATCTAATTCCTGCAAAAGAAACTGCAATATATTTATAAGTTTCTGAAAACTACTATGGCTGTGAATAACATGCTAATCATTTTTGTTATAGCATTATCCATTACGGTATACCTTTCAGGACCAATTTCATTAGGTGTAATGGCCAGGGAACAGCCATTTGACCAACTTACTTGTACTCCAGCAAATACGGGCGTATATCTAAAATGTTGCCAAACCTTTATAGATGATGACAAAAGTCATAAAATATACTGTGCTATATGTGATAACACTACCCCTCCAAGCAACTGTGGAGAAAGATTTGAAGTACCCCGCACTAGTGACGTAAGTCCAAGTGTGTCACCAAAAGCTTGAGTGAATGATGATCCTACAAGTAACGATAACTTAAATCCTGATATACCATCCCAAGATGGGGTAGTAGATGATCCTATAAAGAACAACAATAGTATTAGTCCTGATGTTCCAACCAAAGGTGGTGGATTAAATGCTCCAAATAATGGAGGAAGTTTGGCACAGTAAGTAGATAGATTCTTTCATTATCTTTACTTTATTAAATGATTTTGAGTGTGTTCAAATAAAGCAATTCATCCTGGATCCCGAGCACAGGTCAGTCTTGCTCATCGTAGACAGGAATTATCTTGTTGCCAAAAAAAATTGGGATTAGTCTATTGTCTTCTAAAACTTTGGCTTCATAGTACAGTCTGGTGGAATTGGACCTTGTTTTGGACATTCTGGAGGAGCAGGTGAGTTCTGGCTATTTCCCTTCTTAGCAAAACTTGTTGTTTGTTCTGTATTAGATGTTTCCGGGGACGAGGATGATGATTCTTGAGAAGGATTTTCTGATTGTGTTAAAATTTCTACATTATCTGAGGTACCTATGTTGTCATTGTCATTGTCGCCAGAAGTAAAAGTTTGATCCAGTACTCCCTCATTAATTGGTGCCCTGGTTCCATCAAGATTTCCTTTTGGAGGCTTGGGTGGTGTTGTTGGGTCCTCTGCTGCTACTGGTCCATCTTTGATCTTACAATGTGCGTATGTTCCATCACCCATGTCAATACACGTCTCACAACGTTCATGAATATAGCCTCCATCGTCATCTATCCAACAACAGGTTCGAGAGAAAAAATCTGATGTGCATTTTTTTTACCTGCTGGTCCCCATACAGGTTTACCCATTACAGAAAAGTCAAATATTCCAGATGAACTTAAGATCAGCGATGTTGTTAACAATGCTGTCGTGGTAAACATAATTATTTGTCTGTTTATCATTAATTTCCAGTTCTCCCGCATTGATGAATAATGTTTAGTTCATTTTCGTTGACCAATGTTTTTGTATGGTTTTGTATATTTTTAGACTCGACCATAACTTAGCCTCGGCGATATAATTATTTAAGATTTGTTGGATGATTCTAATATTCTCAAATTCTTATAATTTTAGATAGAAATTATGCTATTATCTATTCCTTTGTTGTGAAATTAGTTCTGCTTTGTGAATCAAAATTTTTTATACGCCATGATGCGCTATGCTCTGTTAAATCTGATATTCTTAATCTAGAGTTCAAATCCCGCACTTCGCACTTTTTTGAGATTTCATGATTCAATTCATTAGATGCATATATGAATTTGTGCGAGAATTTGTTCCCTTGATCCCGAGCTTGGGAAGCTCTAAAGATATCTGTTGACCAAATTGTTGACATTCCAATGCTCCGTGATTAACATTGTTGACATTTAGTCCAAATTGTTGACATCTGCTCGTAAATTGTTGACGAAAAAGCTAAAGCTAAGTTACTCTACATTCTATTTGTGAGTGAACAAGGATTTCTTCAAAGTAGGAGTCTACAGAAATGGAAAAGCGTTACGGCTAGATTAAAGGAAGATGAGCTGGCAATTTTAAATAGTAAACTTAAGCTTAATGGTTTTGAAACTTTTAGTGAATTCGTTCATGCGTGGATACGTGGTCAATATCCTCTTCACGAAAACAATGACCAAGTTGAAAAACTACTAAACCGAATAAGGGAAAAAGGAATAGCTGACCCATTAACAGGAGAATTTAATCCTACCTTCTATCGAAATTTTGACGCCAAAGATATGTTAATTGACCTATTACCTAAGTATGTCTATCAGAAGCATGCAAAGGATTTAGTAAGCTATTGCGAACGTTATATAGAAAATTTCTTTACTAAACCCCAGTTAATTCAATCAGAGTCAGGACATAAGAGAGCATGGATTTGCGATGCAATGCGAAAATTTGGAATGTATTACGATAGAAAAATGCATAATCCCGAACTCAAAATCCTGATTGAAGAAATAATCAAATGCTACGAACTAAACAAGAAAATGCGGATTCATGACAGGGTATGGTTGGTAGACGAAGGTTATATCGATAAAATGGTCAGCAAAGCCTTGGAGATCGATGGAGATATAGGACTTGTTATTAAATTTGCTTTCTTTTCTGGATTGAGGGGAGAAGAAATAACCTATGCTCATGAGACCGCGATTTGTGATTCTTTAACGGGATGTAATTGTGATAAGTTGCATATTACTCACAAACAGAATGGCGTAAGCATTATTATACTAAATAGAATTGTAGGTCAGAAGTGCTCTGTTGCATGATTCGTCCAGATTACAAATAATTCATATTTCATGTCTCTAAGTAGACATAAACTTGTTATACAGCGACGCTTTAAGCATCAGCTCTTGCTTCATATTTTCCATTTTGATAGAATAAACATATTCTCCAAACATCCTTTTTAAAGATGAGAACACGGTTTCAGCAATCCACCTTTGTCCATAGCTTACGCTATCTTTCCATTGTTCAAAATCGTTTCTTTGTGCTATCACAGACAGATTCCTAAAAAGATGAGCAGTCTTTCTAACCCTGGAGTTCTTTCTGACTTTTATACAAGGTATAATCCCATTCTCTGACAGAAATCTAAATGTGCCGTTACTATCATATGCTCCATCACCCAAAACAATATCTGATACAAATCCATCATTACTAATACTATTAACCAACTTTGGTAGCATCTTGTTATCGTGGACATGTTCATCCGTTACTTCCATGGACAGAATTTCCTTGGTCTTTATGTTTACAGCAACATGGATTTTCAAGTAGCCTTTTCTGTTTTGCATGTTCCACTTCTTGTTCATCCATAACTGACCTCTGTTTGTCTTCTTGATACCTGAACTGTCTATCGCGATTATGATATACCCGTTCTCTTCTTCTGACGGGTTTGCATTTTCACCACCACCATCATTTTTGATCTTTACATCCAGTCTGTTTATCCTTCTATTTATTGTACTAAAATCAGGAATGGATGGAATCTTGTTTTTTGCATGACCCTTGACGATTCCTTCTGTTTGTCTATATGGTAGATGAAAGTATG
>JBGTFK010000010.1:0-5020 GCA_041747305.1 Candidatus Nitrosocosmicus sp. | reverse complement strand
TTCCGTACATGTTTTAGTTTACAATCATTTTTTCTGCAGGGAAAGTAGTCATCAAAGCATTCAGTTCGATCCTTGATATACTGCATTGTTCTTTCAATAAGGCTTTTCTCTAAAGAGGAATGAAGATGATGTTTTAGATTTAGGAATCGACAAGCCTGTGGGTACCATGCACCTCCATCCGTCGATATACAGTGTTTCCCATGTATCTTGACCAAATCATCAAGGAATCTCTCAGCAACAAACATGTTTCTTTCCTTGGATTTATTAGCTAAAAAAGTGCGAGAATTTGCCTGCTTTCTGGCTCTATCGCAACCCATAACCAGATCAACTCTGAGCCAATCTTTATTTGTGTTTCATCAACGATAAATTCAGAAATCTTTTTTCTTTTGTTTAATATATCAGAAATAGAGCATCTTCAAGCCATAAGATTTCGTTAAGTTAACAGCACCCTCAATATAAAGTCAAAAACTGAATATTAGTGACCACGCTGGGGGACGGGGGCATCAGATGTACGATTTGGCAAGTTCGTCTTGGTAAAGTTTTCTACTGCATTTATGATTTCTGTTGTAGTCAATCCCGCTGCGAAACTGAAAACGGCTAAAACTTCTGGTGATGAACCTAAAGGCTCACATTGAGAAAACAAAAACCACACTACAACCGTTAATAAAGGTGAAAGGAAGACAACATAATATCTTTTAATGATTGGTAAAAGGTCACTTGTCTTTGTATATCGGAACTTGCTAATCCTTCGGCGGTCAAATTTGCATTAATTTTGTCATATTCGTTCTTTAATCCATCATCAATAAAGAGTCTGGAAGTCTTGTACAAGTAGCGAATATATCCACTAAGAAATCCAAAAATTATAACATAAATAGGGATTTGCAAACCACCTTGGTATTCAGAATTATCACATGTTTTAGTACCACCTACATTAATTACCTAACCACCTAATGAATTATCGGCATTTATGCCCTTTATTATCCCAACTGAAGCATATTCCCCAAATTCTACATCTGTGAACAGCAACGCCAACAAAATTGACATTACTATGTCGTATAAGAAAAAGAAGTGAAGAATTTCTTCTAGTGTACTGTTTATCCTATTTATACAAATTAAAATGGTCTTATGAACTTAATACAAAAAAATAGAATCTATATCATAGTTAGAGTTGTTAAGATCAAAGTTAAACTCAAATAATCATTCGGAATTTCATCGGTTAATGGTTGGTCAAAAAAATTAAGAAGAATTAATGAGTTACTAATGCATAACTTACAGTAAATGGTATTTCACTAGGTGAATAAATAGCTAAACCGTTTCCACCAAAAGTAAATGTACCCATTTTACCTGGTGTAAGGAATCCTTCTTTATCACCTAAATCTGTTATAGTTACTTCATACTTTGTTTTCCCATTATCTGGGCTCCAGATATTTTTCTTATCTACTTCTTCTTCTGCTTTCAAAGGTCCATGAAACGTTAAGAATTGAATATTTTCAGATGCGCTAAATGACAAAGTTCCTGAATGATTTTCTGCTGAAGGAGTTATGATCCATGAAATTTGTCCGGTATTGTTTCCCATTCCCTGGATGGGAGTTGAGGTGATCGTCTCGATCTTATTTTTGGTTTCATTCGGATTCATTTCTCTATAAATTACAGTATAATTTCCTGTAAATGGAGTTTCAGAGTCTGTATGGACTGAAATGGCATTTGCTGCAAACTGCCAAGTGCCTATTTTTTGATCTGATTCCTTTGTAGATACTGCATACCATTTATTACCACCATCCATTGAAGCAATTAACTGTCCTTTTTTATCACTAGTTAAATTGACGGGTCCGATAAACGACGCTGGTTGAACATCTGTAGTTGCTGAATAAGCTAAAACACCTTCATATAATCTACCGGTACCAGGAAGAACTAGAATTATTTCATGTTTTGTATCATTAAAATCTGTATGTATTTCTGTAGATGAATTTAGTGTTCCCGAGAATGCCTTCCATGGGCCGCTAACTGGTAATGACAATGTATCATTCATCATACGATTTTCTGCTTCTTTTATCGCAGAAAGCATCTCTTGATGAACACTCGAACTGTTAGTTGTATTATTGTCTAAACTTGCATTAACCGAAGATACCACAGACATTGTCACAGTGAATATAGTAAATATAGTCGCTATAACAAATGACATTTTCAAATGATTAATATAGATTGTCTTTTTACAAAAGGTCATTATCTTACTTAAAGTAGATATATTAATAAAGATCAGCCCATATATGGGTAAGTGGATTTACAGCTAACTCTAAAATGTGAGAATTGTAAAAATATGGCAAATATTAGAAAAGTAGATCCACTCATGACCTGCGAAAAATGTCATAGTGGTAGGCTACGGCTAGACAACTGTCTTACAGTAAAGTATATCAAAAGTAAAGAATTTAAAAGTTCTTCTCCTACTTCATGGAAATATCTTTTTAACTTAATACCGCAAAATCCCAAAAAGTCGCAAAATATTTACAAAGAAATAATGAAGTCCGTGATCAGTTTGAATGAAGGGGGTACACCACTCAGAATCTCTAATATAGGAACTAAGTTTAATTTAAAGAATTTAAAGGTAAAGGACGAAACCAGAAATCCAACTACTTCGTATATGGACAGAGGTACTTCGGCTGAAATCTCTATGTGTAAATGGCTAGGACCATCCAATGATTCTAAAAATACAATGACGGGAAATGTAGTGGGTCATCTAGCTGTTTCATTAGCAGCATATTCTGCGCGAGCGGGTTATAATTGTGAATTATTTGTGCGAGATAATCAAGAGTGGGGAATATCACCGTATATTCTTTATCAACTTATTGTGTTTGGTGCAAAGATTAATTTAGCTTCTAAACAGAATGTTTTTCCTTCAAACTATCATGTATTTAATTACAACAATACTTTTTTTACCGAAGGATTAAAGAGCTTAGGTTTTGAGATATGTGAGCAACTTGGATGGAAATTACCTGATCGCATAATAGTACCGCTGGGTCAAGGGACTTTAATTTATGCTCTAAATCATTCAATTAATGAATTAATGTCATTAGGAATGGTTGAAAATAGTAGTCTAAAGAACAAGAACGTAAAAATTCATGGTGTTACTGCAGAAAGAAATTTTGATAGGAGGTTTAGTCAGGAGAGTAATTTTATCAGTCCTTTTAAAAATAATCATCGAAACGAAAATGGTCTTGTCATTTCTAATCTTCAAACGACTTTTTCAAATTTCCAAAAGCCTTTAACAACAATTGCACCAGAACTTTTTCCCCCTGGTATAGACTCATACCAAAACGATGCAATGAAGATTATCGACAATAGTGGTGGATCGATCATAAGAGTATCGGATAGTGATTTAATGGATGCGGTATCTTTTTTAGCTCAAAGTGACGGCATATTTGCTTCCCCTGCAGGCGTTTCTTCGATTGCTGGCTTGCTAAAACTGATAGAATCTAATGATATTTACGATAACGAAGAAAATATTGTATGTATTGTAACTATGGGCCAGGGTACTAGTAACGATGTAATAAAAAATTGGAAAAGCCTCAATACAATAAACAAAATACGATATCAAAATAAACAATTGAGAAAACAAGGGTATGTAATTGAAAGAAATAGAAGCAGAATTAGTAATACTGTTTTTCCTATTGGAAATACTAAAAGTAGGATTCTTTCCCTACTAAAAAAATCTCCAGACTATGCGTACAACTTACACAAAAGGATGATAGAGAAATATTCTATATCAATTGATATTTCCACATTGTATCAACATCTAAATGAACTAGAAAAGGTCGGTGCTATTTCAAAATCAAAAGCTGAAAGTTTTCGAGGGAAGCCAATAAGAATCTATTATGATATAACCTCTTCTGGAAATTCACTCATCCGTTCTAATTAAATAAATAGATCGAGAAGACCAGTAAATGACCTTGCTTTATAATGACGATGCCATAATTGATCATAACATTTTGATATTATTATTTTTAGATCTCATCTAATCTATTATCATTTTGTAGTAAGATATAATGTCGAAGAACTATAATGTGAATATTTTAATTTGTTTATTACTATATCTATACGGCAGTTTAGTTTTAATTTGAGGTGACAGAATTATAAGATACACGTATCTTAAAAAAATTATGATATAACTTATTCTAGTAATTAGATAGGAAAATATTTTCTGTTCCTTCTAAGTCCATCTTACTTCTCTTCTAATAGGATTCTCAACTATTTTGCTTTTGCAATCAGGACAGTCATTAATGGTTTAATGATATGATCAATTAATTTAACCCATATACACAACTATTGATTTTATTATTCATCATAACCCATATATGGGCTCCATCTTATTAGCGCGTATGTGATAATAATAGTATGGCATATCAGAATGAAGTACAGGGTAAATCTAAAACAAGTGTATGGTCTCAAAGGTTTATTGTATCAGCAATTCTTCAAAGCATGCTAATTATTGTAGTGACCACTTCGGGGACAATAATACAATTAGTCTATTCCTCTAAAATTAACATTATTCAATTTCTGTCATTATCTTTTGAAGGTCCTGCAAAATGGATATTCTTAGGTTATATTTTTTACATAATATTGATTACTCTCATATCAATGACGGCCACCTTTTATAATCATCTTGAAGTAAACTTACAAAAGAAGATAAGAGGTATAAAATCTATGCTTGCATGGGTTAATTTAATCGGGGTAAATGTCGGAGGAACAGTTGTAGCCATTACCCTAATCTATGCTGGACTAGTTGGATCTGGAATCTTTGACCTAATCATCACTGGAAATGATGCCGCGACACTAAAAGAAAATCCAGCCATAATGAATGAATTTGTAATTCCAATTGTTGTATCTATAAATATTTTGATTGTTGGAGTTATTGTAGGGAGTATCGTTTATTTTGCGACTTACTTTCAAAATATGGTTTATACTAAGAGAAAGTCCATTATCTAGGGAGGTGGATTCTCTTAATTGATGAAGTTAGAATCAATTG
>JBGTFK010000009.1:0-62977 GCA_041747305.1 Candidatus Nitrosocosmicus sp. | reverse complement strand
TGTATTGGTGTTCCGACAGTTGGCGGAGAGGTTGAATTTGACAAATCATTTGATAATTATTGTTTGGTGGATGTTGCATCAATCGGATATGCCAAACTTGACAATCTCGTTATGAACACGGCATTAAAGGGAGATTCTCTGCTTTTGGGCGGAAATGCTACAGGCGTGGATGGAATTCATGGCGCCTCTTTTGCTTCTAAAAACCTTGACGAAGAAAACCGTTCTGCAGTCCAGATTCCAGATCCATTTTTGGAAAAGATGCTCATGGAAGCCACATTGGAGGCGATAGAAAATGATTGTATCAAGGCCATGAAAGATCTTGGGGGGGGAGGTTTGTCATGTTGTTTGTCTGAAACCGCTGATAGTTTGAAAAAAGGATTTTTAGTTGATTTGTCAACTATTCCATTAAAACAAAAGAACATGACGGATGCGCAGATCATGATTTCAGAATCTCAGGAGCGAATGCTATATATCGTCAACGAGAAAAAGAAACTCGAATTTTTCAAGATTTTTGATAAATATAATGTGAATTATTCTGAAATAGGGTATGTTACGGATGACCTAAATCTCTCTGTTATTAGAGAGGATAACATGTTGGCTTGCATGCCTGCAAATATCATAGCTCACTCCCCACTACTGGACAGGAAATTTAAACAACCCTCTTATCTTAAATCAATACAAAAATCATTCAGGGAACCGGAACCTCAAATCCACATCAAAAAAATGGTATCTAAAATGTTGTCTAACCCTTCTATAGGTAGTCGAAAATGGATTTTTGAGCAGTTTGATCATGAAGTTGGAGTTAGAACGGTATCCAAACCAGGAGCATCTGATAGTTCAGTTATCAAGCTAGACGATCACAAGTTTCTGAGTTTTAAACTAGACGGCAACTCTAAACAATGTTATTTAGATCCATACGGAGGCATCATTGGGTGTCTGGCTGAATCACTTAGAAACCTTACTTGTGTGGGGGCCAGCCCATTAGGTATAGTAGATCACTTACAGTTCGGCAACCCTGAAAATGAAGAAATTTTTTGGACATCCTTGCAGACAATTAAAGGCATTAGAGATTACTGTACATTCATGGATATACCAGTTGTTGGTGGTAAAGTAAGTTTGTATAATGAAACCAGCTCAGGCCCCATTAAACCCTCCCCTGTCATAGGGATGCTTGGGTTGATTGATTCAAAGCATAAGATAAAGTACCCAAAATATAACTCAAACCAATCAATATTCATTGTTGGAACAACCAAAGATGAAATGGGTGGATCAGAATATTTTGAATATTGTTTGGATGTTGTGGGTGGAAAAGTTCCTCGTGTTGATTTAAAGGAACAAAGAAATATCATAGAGGCTGTTAAAAAATTGATAGATGGCGATCTGATAACCGGAGTTCATGACTGCTCTAAAGGAGGAATGATTATTTCGATGTTAGAAATGGCTATCCATAGTAACCTAGGATTTAGAGTTTCAGTCGACAATATACCAAATAATTGCTCTAGAATAGACTATTTGCTATTCTCAGAATCTCATAATCGCTTTATTATTTCTACCGATAACGATGCAAAGGTCATCAAATATTTAAAAAAGAGGAAAATTCCGTATGCTAAAATCGGTTCTAGTACAAGTGATAGAACTTGTATGATTGATCATAAAGGAAAAACGATTTTCAAAAGTTCACTAGGCACTATATCCCAAACCTATCAAAACTCTTTATCGAATCTATTTGTGAAATCTATTTAACTTTCTTCCTTTTTTCTAAACCAGATTGATACAAATCAAATCATCTTAAGCATTCTAAATATTAAATAGAAAGAATAACGAAGATATGTCTTCTGATGGTTCATGAAAATTGTGGCGTAGTCGGCATCTATTCTTTAGGAGGAGAAAATATAGTACCTTTTTTGATAGATTGTCTTCGATCACTTCAACATAGAGGACAGGAATCATGGGGTATTGCCGTCCCAAAGAAATCACCTTTTAAAAAAACCGGATTGGTTTCAGGCTCGGCAAATGAATTTGATAAATTGATTACAAAGTTTTCTTCTAATATTGGGATCGGACATGTCAGATATTCCACATTTGGCTCCAGTTCTTTAGAGAATGCTCAACCATTGAAAGTTAAAGATTTATGCATAGCTCACAATGGGACGATCACAAATGCTGAACAGCTTTCTACCATGGTTGGTGGCTGTACTTTTACACCACAGAATATGACCGATACACTCGTTGCTGCACAAAGGCTAGTCAGTATATTGAAAAAGAAGGATGATATGAAGGCCGCCATGGCAATACTCAAAAACGAAATGGTGGGGTCTTATTGTTTTACCTTTCTAACGGATTCGAATACAATATATGCTGCTAGAGACCCTAAAGGCTTCCGACCACTTGTATTGGGAGTACATAAAGATACCAATACATACATAATTGCATCAGAATCCTGTGCATTGTCGACTGTTGGAGCAATTCTATTGAGAGATATTGAACCAGGTGAGTTGGTAAGAATAGACAAGAATGGCCTCAAATCAGAAAGATTTTCTGAAAATGTAAATCATGCACATTGTGCATTTGAATTCACTTATTTTGCACATCCCAGTTCAATTATGGAAGGAATAAATATTTATCTTGCAAGGAAAAAGATCGGTGAATATTTAGCACATAAATTTCCGATTACTGGAGCTGACGTGGTAATTCCAGTACCTGATTCTTCCAGACCCGCAGCCCTAGGTTATTCGCTAAAACTTGGATTGCCTTTTGAAGAAGGTTTGCTAAAGGATAGATACAGCAAGAAAGGCTCAATGAGGAGCTTTATTGAGCCCCTGGTAAAAGACAGGAAGGAAATTAATCAAAATATTATGCCGATCAGAGAACTGATAGAGAATAAGCACGTCATAATTGTGGATGATAGTATAGTTAGGGGTACGAGTTCCAAAGCAATAATTGAATCGGTCAAACAAGCTGGAGCAAGAAAAATATCCATGGTTGTTACGTATCCACCGATAAGTTATCCATGTTATGCCGGAATTGATTTTCCATCTCAGGAAGAATTGATCGCTTTTCAGGTCGCAAGGAATGAAGTGGATTTAGATATTATTGGTAACAAAGTTGCTAGAATCATAGGGGCCGACGAAGTTTGTTATAATGATAATGTGAATCTCGCAAAAGGAATAGGTTTGGAAAAGAGTGAATTATGCTTTTCTTGTTCATCTGGGGATTACACACCACTTGGAATAAAGCCTGATTTTGGTTCTCGGTACCAAATTAATGATAGGATATCTGTAGATTAGAATTTAAATGCCTTCTTTGTAGTATATCATATTGAGTTTAGAAGAGCTTCGCGAAAAGGCATTTTTTCAAAATTCAATCGATATATGGATAATGCTGTGTGAGGAAAAGAAATGGGATTATTCTGACATAAAAAATTACCTGAAGTTCATAGATTATCTATTTTCAAATGGAATAAAAATACAACGTTTTCCGCTCTGTATCAAAGAGTCAGGAGGAATGTTTGAAAGAGGAAAGGATAAGACGAGCTTTTTAGAAAAACTTTCTAAAGTGCAATCTGACAATGCGTCTGCATTCACTATCAAACTTACACAATCCGCCATTGCTACAATGAGAGGATTTGCGTTATAGTCTTACAGATGTTAGATTTTGGTAGTCCAAAATGTAGTTTTTTGAACTCTCCACGAATAATAATCTTTAACAATCTTGCTATTATAGATACTGTTTTTAGCTTCTTCAACTTGTCCTGGGCTCATCCACACGTATCTATCAGAACCTAGTTTCATATCCATCTTAGGATAATTTGTAATAATGCAAACGAAAACAGATTCGATAATATGCACTCCTTTAGCCTTATCGACATGTGAATAAATACCCAAAATGTCAATGGGCTCTATACAGAGTGTTGTAAGTTGCAGAATGGACCTACGTAGAGCATCTTCAGTTAATTCTCCATACCTTATACAATCACCAGGAAGAATCATAGTATTCATATCCCCGGGCTCTTGGTTCCTTAGGAAAAGTATTTCATTATGACTATTATTGCATATAGCCGTGACCCGATTGAATGGTTGTAAGTTGCAATCTTTGTTCTTCATGTGGACAATTATCTGGTTAAGGTAAATCCATCAAACAAGCTCACAACGCAAAGTTTGTTTTCAATTCCTTTTTTGTAACGTTATCTACCCATAGGAACTTTCTTTGAAGTGTGCTTGTATACATTTTGTTCCAATCCAATCCAACAACATTCATCCAAGAACGAAACACTCTGGGGTCTATATAATTTCGTAAGGAAGTTCCTAAATTATATTCTCTTGTCTCTTTCTGTAACTTTACTTGGAATTCTAGCTTTTGAACTCTTTCAACTAATCTTTCTTTTTGATTTTCAGTTTTCCATTTCTTGTCCCTCAAGTCTGCCTTTAAGCTGTTAATAATCTCTATTTTCTTATTCATAGTATCTTCATATTTTGTCATTGCTGTAATACTTGCAGGATTTTTTGGATCTACCCCCTTCTTATGGTTACACGTTATTGCAGCTTGCAAGTTCGCATACTTGGCAACATACAACTTTTCAAATTCCGTAGATTCAGGTTTTACTACAATTGGAGGGTCCCTAAGTGATTTCTTCACAATGTTTGTAGCAATAAAAGTTCTGAAAACTTTTGCTGTAAGCCCGGGTACATTCTTTGGGTCTATGTTCCTCAAAAAGGTATTTACTTTCATTGAGTTTATGTTATCAAAAATAGGATCTATTTCCTTCTTGTTTTTTGTAAAGAGACTCAAATTGCTAAATAACTGTAGTTTGTCATCGGAATCAATCAAAATAGATTTTTGCCAAGGGACACTATCCTTTCCAAGGAAACTAAACTCCAATACTTTGTTTATCCCGTCGACCTCCTTGAATTTCAAGTGTTCCTTTCTGAGTGTTGTTGCACCCACCGTGTCTGCTTCATCAGGATCCTTTTCATCACCAACCCTCATTGCAATTTTTATAATAAGATAACATACAGTTGCAATTTTTCTCTGGTCACGATCTTTTGATACCATTTTCTTCACGATCTCCCGCTCTATCTTATCCATATATTTTTCGAGATTTTGGGCTTTGTCGTATTTAGCTTTGTCATAATTCTGACGGATTAAAGATGAATCATGCAACCAAACATATTTTCTTTTTCCAGTCAGCGTCTCTATCCAAGATGCTAACCAGGTAGAGCTGTGATCATGAATTATTTTTTGCCATGGTCCTTCAGGAACAGCAGACTCTTCTCCAAGATTTAGTATGACATCTCCAGCTTTAACACGAGGTTTCCATCTGCCTCTTAGTGGGTGTTGTCCCCTGCCCATAAACAAGCCTGGAGGCTCAACTAACCAATTAGCCACTTCTACCTCGATGTCATCCACTACTGCCTTCCCGTAATAATTTCTTAATTTTTCTTTTTCCTTTTTTTTCTCTAAGGTGATCTTTTTCCTTTCCTCTCGTGACAGATTCTTCCATACGATTTTTTCTCTTTCCTTAGTCGCCTTTTCACTATCAACATAGGTCATAAATTCCTTCATATCTAATTGACCAATTTCGTGAAGGGTCATTTGAATATCTTTGGGTAGCAATTTCTTAAAGTCTGTCAAGAAATTTTCCTGGAAGACAGGATCCTGTACATAGTGAGTGTCCTTCTTCTTTGCCCACGCATAGATTAATTCTTCTTGATCCCTATTTAGTGTGTAAATCTGCTTATCGATTTTGAATGGCAAGTTCTTGGGTATGTACACGGGAGGAAAGCATACACCGTTATGATGAAGGGTAACCCATTTTTGGTTGCCATTATTTCCCCGATCTTGATCATGTTTATCGTCAGAAGCAATCGAAATGGAAGACAATTTATATAAAATTATTTTGATTTAGAATATAAAACTATTCTCTAAGAAAAAGCCCTTTTTTTTAGCGGCCATGAATGTATATGATTTAATTGCTAAATAGCACTTTTGATCGTGCATTTATTCTAACTTTATCTTCACATTAAAGGTTGTCCAATCCTCTTAATTAAACCTCAATGTCCATATTTTTATTCAAAATTTGGTAAGTATACCTGATTTGTCCCTGTAACTAACCCCGAACTCGGTAAGTTTTTGAATCTTCGTCTCATTGAAAACAGTTCCGTCTACACACACCAGCTTGTCATTTATACAACAACTTGAACAAATTCCGATCCCACATTTCATGTACCTTTCTATGCTTGCCTCGATGTGGATACCTTTCATTATTGCTATGTCATATGCTTTTTTCATCATAATTTCTGGTCCACAAGTGTAAATAATATCAGTATCCCTATGAACGAGGAGAAAATCTCTTAAAATATCAGTAGGGTATCCCTTTATGCCAAGCGAACCATCTTCGGTCGTGATAAGCACATCAATTTTTTTTCCCTTAGCCCATTGTGATATTAATTGGGTAAAAAATAGTTCAGATCTAGTTTTGGCCCCTATGATGAATGTAAAATTGCATTGGTGTTCCTTGATGTAATAGAGTAGCCTTACAAGAGGGACTAGTCCAGTGCCACCACCCAAAAAAATGATATTCTTATGGGATTTATCAAATGAAAAAGAATTTCCGTACGGCCCGCGAACTCCAATTCTATCGCCCTTAACTTTATTAAATAATGAAGTAGAGCCGTAGCCCTTTTTTCTTATCGTAATAGCAGAGTAGTCTTTCTTGTCGCTTATCATTACACTGAGGGGGAGTTCTTCTTTCCTAGGTATCCAAATCATTAAAAATTGCCCAGGTTTTGACTGACTCCCAAGAGCGTCTTTAAAGACTAAGGTCTTTACTGTAGGAGACTCGATGACAACATCTTCGATTTCTGCTATTCTCATCAAGTTTTTATCTGTGGGCAATTCCAACAATCTCCTTAATATTGCTCATATTTTCAGCCTCTAAGTAGGAACACAAACCCTTAACAATCTTCCCTATTGAGTATATTCCTTTCAACCCTATCAAACTACCTATCTGAACTGCCGAGGCTCCTGCCATCATATACTCTACAGCATCCGAGTATCTCATTATCCCACCACAGCCAATAATTGGGATTTTTAAACTCTTGCTCAACTCATAAACACATCTGACCCCAAGAGGTTTTATGGCACTTCCAGATAAGCCACCGATCTTGTTTTCCAAGACAGGGCATCGAGTATCAATATCTATCTTCATTGCTCTTAGGGTATTGATAGCTGTAATTCCGTCTGCTCCTGCACTTTCAGCAACTTTAGCAACCTCTATAATATCGGATTTACCTAGCCCTACCTTGACAAAAAGAGGCTTGGCTGTATCCCGCTTAATTGACTTGATGATATCATAGACCAAATTAAGATCATCGCCGATTTCCATTCCCATTTTTTCTACGTGAGGACAGGACAAATTTAGTTCAAACCCTAATATGTTGAGATTACTAAATTTTCTGACAATGGCAGAGAATT
Organism: Candidatus Nitrosocosmicus sp.; assembly: GCA_041747305.1. GTDB lineage: Archaea > Thermoproteota > Nitrososphaeria > Nitrososphaerales > Nitrososphaeraceae > Nitrosocosmicus. The sequence goes on along the minus strand of JBGTFK010000009.1, from coordinate 55,504 downwards.
CACTCTTATCGGACCCAACTAAACTTACAAATAATGGTCCATTATTCTTAGAAATTTCCTTTGAGAATGATTCTGCCCCAGGATTTGATAGTCCGACGGCATTGATATAACTCATGCTATTTACATTGACTATTGTGGGATTTCTGTAACCTTCACGAGGCAACAGACTAATTGATTTACTTACGATAGCCCCAGCACCGATATTGTATAATCTATTAAAAATACTTTGGGACAACCCCAATATGCCTGACGCTACGATCACTGGATTTTTTAGACTTAAACCTGCAAAGTTTATAGGTATATTATAATCCAATTCGCTTTAAAAAAATCTTATTTTATAATTCTTAAAAGTCTATCGGAAAATTCGAATTCATAACCGCATTAGATCAGTGGTAAAAAACCTAGGTAGATCTCGCTAATCTATGAAAAGTATATCATTCATTAATTAACGGGGTATTACATCAATAGATGACAACCTGGTGAATTATTCTCTATCAGAGTTTTTTGATATATGTAAAAACCTCACCATTTTGGTCTACTAAATGACCTTAACCTAAATGATGAATCGGTAGGCATATGATGAAATGATCCTTTTCTTTCGATATTATATTTAAGACGGTTTTAGGTATAATTATCATTTATATTGCGCTAGAAATTAAAATACAAATTTAAAATGCTATTATATAATGACTTTGATAAGGGGCAACCCACTTTGTTAATATCATGCTTTTGATACGTTAGTTAGAATTCTCAAATACAAAGTGCTAAAAATACAATGAACAATTTTACTTCACTATCACTAGTTCTGTGATACTTTAGTGTATCAGATAATTTTTATGTAAATCTCTGCTTACCTAACTGCGATTCATCATATGTTAGGTGGTCTAGGTGCCCAATTAGCCAAGTGGAAGATGAAACAGAATGATAAAGAACACTTTTGATTTTGCCCAAAGATCTGGAACATTCTTTTATTATTTGTCATTAATTTTGCGCATGTATTCCTTAGATACTGGTTGTTTTCAAACCAAAAAATGAATCCTTGATTCCAGTTAGGTTAGAATATATTGTACGTATATTTTATTTGATTTGCTTATAGACATCAGAGCTGGGCTTGCCGGGGTAGCTCAGCCTGGTCAGAGCGTTCGACTCATAATCGAAAGGTCGCGGGCCCAAATCCCGCCTCCGGCATTTTTTTTATTTTTTAAACCTAATCATGTAAAATCTATTAAACTTCATACAATATTTTTCAATAATGCAGTATTTTCGCAATATTTAAATTAACCATAATCTGAATAGCACTTGATTTGCAAAAATCAAAAAAACCCCGAAAGAATTCTCGAAATAGATTAATACTATCCCTGGTTTATAAAGGATGATTATCAAATCCAATTATTAATCTATTTGATTTTTTTGTTGCTGATCAAAAATTTTCTCTGGCTATTAAATATGCTAATGATTTAGGAATAAGCATTTTTACTAGTCAATTGTTGGTTGAAACCATTCCAGTTAGTACGACTATTACCACCATCCCATTGTTCGTAATTTATGACTTTTCCAAGATCGAGTCTATTTAACCAATTTTGAGATTGTAAATCTGGTTCACCTTCAAACTTTCCTACATATCCAAGGCAAAGATATGCTATCGGTTTGATAGTAGAAGGGAGTTTGAGAATTCTTTTTAGGTCTTTGTTGTCGATAATGCTGACCCAGCCTACACCTATATTTTCAGCTCTTGCGGCAAGCCATAAATTTTGGATGGCGCAGCATACACTATAAATGCCTGCTTCCTTTATCGTCATTCTCCCTATTACATAGGGGGCAAATCGTTTATGGTCATAGGTTACGCATATATTTAGATTAGATTCTAAAATTCCTTCTAATTTTAGATCTAAATACTTCCTTTTCTTTCCTTCATCTTTTTCAAGCAATTCGATTGATTTTAATCTCTCTTTGGAAAATGATTTTTTTATACTGAGACGACTGTTTCTGTCTCTGATCAAGATAAAATTCCATGGTTGCGAAAATCCTACCGATGGGGCGTGATGCGCAGCGGTTAGAATTTTCAATAAGACCTTGTCGCTAATTTTCTTTCTAGTAAAGTTCCTCCTTACGTCCCGACGGGATAGAATGATTTTATAAAAGACCTCCTGTTCCATTTCAGTAAAATCCCCAATTCTATTGCCTGTCAAATACCTAATAACTGAGAGGACCAGCTTTCAATATAGATTTATACTTTATATCAAATAAATACTTTAGAATTGTGATTATTTTTACCAAAATTTGAGAGGACGAGGCAAATATTACAGATCGACTCTCGAAACTTGATTCTATAACAACTAGGGCAAGATAGGCATGGAGGATTATAGAGGATATACATTATCAATCATGCATAATTCAATGTTCATTGTTAATTGAATCTCCAAAACTCTGGAGCTGAAGAGTTTAATTTGAGTAGGTAGCGAGGCCTTGTCATTTAACCATAAAGCATACTAAAATTGGGAGAAGGTGGGTTGAAGGAATATTGAAAATAGGTGTATTGAGATCCCTAGCAAACTATATAATCCGACCTGATTTGATATTTGAGTAACTTGTCTGAGGGCATCTTTGTAACTGGGACTGATACTGGAATTGGAAAAACCTTGATAACTGCCTCGCTAGCATGGAAACTCTCTAAGAAAATTAGCAAGATTTGTGTTATGAAACCATTTGCAACAGGAAATTCAATATATTCAAAGAAGTTTAGGTCAAGAGACGTAGCAGTATTGGCACGGGCGATTAAATGCAAGGAAACACAAGAGAATTTGAACCCATATTTTTACCCTCTACCTTGTTCACCATATATGGCTAGCTGTTTGCTTAAATTACCACCACCATCGATTGGATATGCGATAAAGAAATACAAATTCCTGCGGAAAAAATATGATTGCCTCTTAGTTGAGGGAATAGGTGGTCCAATGGTGCCTTTGAACTACAAGCATACATTACTAAATTTTATCAAGCTGACCAAACTTGGGGTCATAATTATCGCGACTCCGAAATTAGGCACATTCAATCATATCTTACTTAATGTAAAAATTTGTCAATCTAGCGGGATTCCTATAAAAGGAATAGTAATAAATATGATGCCTAACCATCCAAGCCAGGTTGAGGCAGAAATTCCCCATTTTGTTCATGAATATACAAAATTACCTATACTGGGTGTGATCCCGACTATGAATAACTTCAAGATGAATGAATCGACCTTCTCCAAAGTTTCAAAACTAATTAATATTAACCCTTCGAACTAACATAATTCTAACTAATCATACAGTCTGATCATATTATTCTGCCTTTACGAGTGATGTCAGGATCCATTCTTAAAAAAGTTATATTTTAATTTAATAATCGTATTTATAAATCATCGACGACGGTACAGCCTTGTCACATATCAAAAATGGGCTGAACCATTATCGCTCTAGGATCCATTAGGTAAAAAACACGGTTTTAGGTGCTCTGACTACATGAAAATATTTAATGCTATCAAGGCTAACCATAACTGGGCTAGGTTCAAAGTGAACATGCTCCGTATGAGAATGAGGCTTTGACTGAACCGACATCCTAGCGGCTTTACAAATACCTCATAAAGAAGGTGGATGGATGTTTGCCGCTTAAAGCCCATAAAAAAATAAGTAAATGAAAATTACAAAATAGGGGTGAAATTCTATAAAGATAGTCTATACTGTAAAAGATAACATTTAATACTTTAGAATGATATATAAAATCAGGCTTAAATGACACTATAGGATCCACTGTAATGGTCAAAGATTTTCATGGATGTAAAGTTAAGCATTTTTAATTCACTGTTATGATAATCGACAAACAGAATCAACCAGTTCATAAAATGCTTTAATTTACATTCCTTCAGCCTGCAAAGGAAAGTAGTCATCAAAGCATTCGGTTCTGTCCTTTATATACCGCATCGTTCTTTCAACAAGGCTTTTCTCATAGAAGGAATGGACGTGATGATCGAATTGCAGGATTCTACAAGCATGTGGATACCAGGTTCCACCATCTGTTGAAACACGATGATTTCCATGAACCTTGACTAAACCAGATAGAAGCCTTTCAGCGACAAGCATGATTCTATCGTTGGATTTATTAGCTAATATAGTGTGAGAATTTATCTATTTTCCGGCTCAGTAGCAACCCATAGCCAGATGTATCCAAAACCAACTTTTATCAACGTCTCATCAATGATGAACTCCGATATCTTATTCCTTCTTGAGGATATCCTTTGTGGATTGTATTTCTGAATCCAATTCCAGACTGATACATGGTTTCGTTTGATAAAGCAAGATAATCTTGCAGACGTTCTCCTAAACGATAAGCCTGAAAAGTACAAGTAAAGACCATACCACACATATTCTATAGGTGTTCTGTTCCTGATGTTCATAGATAATATAGAACATCTTCAAGCTATAGGTTTATCCTTAAGTGAACAGAGGAGGGCAAACCAATGAGACTCATTGATAGTATTAAGAATGACGGTTCTTTCTATTTTTGCTAGCTAATATATATCACCATTGGTCAAACAAGGCGAATATAATAACCATAACCAAATATTATACAAGATTACAGATTGTATTTCTCCTAGATAATTATGGAGCAAGAAACGAAAGAAAAGCAAGGAAGGTTCTGACAGATATAATACCGCATACCCTGACAGGCAGCGATAGGGATAATGCCGTCTTTTACAATGAACAGGACATCTACAAAAATGGTTTGAAAATAGATTTGTGGTTAAGAATCATGTTGATAAAACAAGCATGACCAATATCGATATAGAGCAACCAAGGATTTACTCAACTCTTAACCACGGCGCCTAAATAGGCAGAATATAAGCTTGCCTTTTAAATAGATTGATTAATATATTATAAGTATAGAGTACATCAGTTCTTTTATCCTCGCTATTTGATGAAAGCTAAAAATGCATACAGAGAGACACAGCTAATGTTATAATTTGTTAATATATATCTGACTGTACATATACCAATTTGCTTATATAACATTGGTCCATGGACCTAAAATAGAATATGGATAGAGCAAGCAGACATCCCTTGTTTAATTAACTCCAGGACTCGGCCTATTCACAAGGATTTAGAATTTCTAAAATGAGGAGTTAATGTCCAGAATTTACGTCCTTTGATCCAAATATTACTAAAAATTATAAAAAATACTATAATATTGACAATTTCTTGACACATGATCCATTACCTGCAAAATTCAGACCCAAAGACCAATCATCTCTGATAAGATTATTTGGTTGCGGTCTATTTCTAACCGTAACAAGAAATATACTCTATACTCTCGAGTTGGTTTTAACTTTAAGAGTGGATTCTACTCTTACAAATAAAGTAATAGCCAGATGAGAGGGATAACTCAATAATTCATTAAGATGTATAATCTTGACCCGATGTCCAGATTCTTTAGCATCGAGCCAAATAACATGTATCTTTGTATCTTTAGTTCCTAGAAAATAATTAAACAAGAGATAATTAAAGCATTCCTCATTATGTTGATCCAAAATAACTAACAAAAAATCATGGTGTCTAAGAAAACACATTAGTTTACATGAGGACAGTCTTACACCTGTCAAGTATGTAAGGATGGGTTGGATTTGTTTGTAAATCATCACAACAAAGAACTAATCATTCTTAAATGAAAAGAGCCGGTTCAGGTGATTATATCTTCCCCAATTTCTTAACGTAGAGTTTATACGCTTCTAAATATGATTTTTTATCTCCAATATCCATAAAACTCCCGTCTTCTACTATGAACGACTTTACTTTCTTTTTTGACCTTATTGATTCTCTGACTGCCTCGTCCATACCAAAGGAGATAGAATTTGGAATCAAGTCTAAGAATTCCGTCTCAAAAACGTAACACCCTATATTTATCAATCCAGAAACTTCTGGCTTCTCCTTCCATTCAGATACCAGCATTTTTTCATTATCACTAAGTTCAATGAATCCATATTTGAGATTTGTTTTGTACTTTGAAAGGGCCATAGAAATAAAGGCCTTATCTTCGAAATGATTTTCAATCATCTTGTCAAGTGGGAACTCGTAGACTGAATCACCGTATAGACAAACAAAAGGTTCTGTTAAATGATTAGCAGCAGTTTTCAACTGGCCTGCTGTAGCTAAAGGTCTGTCTGATCTGGAATATTTTATGTTTATCCCGAACCTAGTACCATCTTCAAAATAATCTTCTATTGATCTATGCAAATAGCTTACACAAATAATTATCTCATTTATCTTCTTGGATTTAATAAGCCATTCGACTAGATACTCAAGCAGGGGTTTATTGCCTAACGGCAACATTGGTTTTGGTATAAAGAATGTATATGGTTGCAGCCTTGTTCCAAGACCCCCAGCTAATATTACTGCCTTCACTAAAAATAAGAATATTTAATCATTATTTAAAATGTTAGTTATTAACATATTTTTGAAGAACTATTCTTATTTTTTCTAATACGTCTTTTGGATTTTGTCCAAACAGAATAACCATAGGTTCCTTCCCAAAATCGCCATCGTGATAAACCAACTCTGCATCCGGTTTTTGTCTAAAAGCATTGATAATCCCCCATTTTACTGAAGACCCTTCTATCTTCTTAATCTCTTCCGTTTCCTTGCTTCTAGAATAACTCGTGCACCTGAAATTATTTTCGCATATCTTAATGATACTTCCATTATTTCGAATATTAATGGCAGATCTAAATAAAGAATTGAATTTGGTGACTGCCAATAGTGCATTTGCTACATGAAAGGAGCCCCCGAATTTTATGACATTTGGAGTTCTGATATTTGTCCCCAAATTAGTTACTCTCCCCAAAACGCCAGCGATGTCATCGAAATTTTTGGGTTTTTCTATCGAATACACAAAGTTTGTTTTGGTCTCTGGTATAAGTTTAAAAAAATCAGACATCCTTTCCAAAGATGATACAGAATCTTGCAATTCTATTAGAACCTTATACTTTTCAGAATTGTCATACATGTTATACAGGGGATTAGAGACGAGTACTCCAGTGCCAATTTGAGTCGAGTGTTTTAATGCTTCGTAGACGTATGAATTAGCCAATTTGAATGATTCACTAATATCATACCCATTGGCTAGGAAGGAAGAGATAGCAGCAGAAAAGTTACATCCGGTGCCGTGAGTTTCATTAATCTTTAGACGTTCATGTACTATTTGCTGAGGTTCATTGTTTTTATCTCCAAATAGCAGGTCCATCACCTTTGTATCTCGGGTCGTATAGTGACCACCTTTAATAATTACATTTGATGCCCCTAATTTGAAAATCTCTAAGGCAGCTTTGGTCATATCATGCCTATTTGATATTCTGATTTTTGAAATGAACTCAGCCTCCTTAAGGTTAGGCGTAATAACATATGATAATGGAATAATCTCCTTCTTAAATTGCTCAAATGAATCATCGTCTAATAATTTAACTCCAGTGCCAGAAAATAGGATTGGATCAACTACAATCGGGTTCTCAAAGTTCTTTAAAATATTCTTGACGATACTTATTATCGATTTACTGTAAAGGACACCTATTTTTATGACGTCTGGTTTGATATCTTCCAAAGTAGTAACTAATTGATTTTTAAAAAATCTTGACGGAACTACCAGAATGTCGGAAATTGTTCTTGTATTCTGCGCAGTTAGTGTGGTTATTACTGTTGTGCCGTAGACTCCCAAAGCTGAAAATGTCTTTATGTCTGCCTGTATACCGGCGCCAGCCGAAGAATCACTTCCTGCGATCGTCATTACTTTTTTCAATCTATTATTACCCTCCTATTGAGTTGATTCAACCTCTAAATTAATGTCACCTGGTAGCACCGATGGTATTTGATAGATTTACTGTATTGCACTAATTCAAGAAATAAAATATGGTTTGATTTCGAAGACCCCTTCTGAAGAAGCAGAGCATGGTTTGAACGTATAAGATTTCCAAAGATATGGTAGATTAATCGTCGTCACCCTTTCTCATTAATATGATTCTATGAATTGCAAAATATTTATGACGATGTATTTCCAAAGTTAAGCAGGCAATAGATCATAACTGTTAAATATGCATTTCATATCAATTTTTCTGATTATTATTGAGTAAGCCTATGGACCTTGGTAGTTTAAAGGTTGGTTCTTATATTGTTATTGACGGAGAAGCATGTAGAATTGTTTCTTATGATCATAGTAAGCCAGGTAAACATGGTTCTGCTAAAGCCAGAGTGGCAGCAATGGGTGTTTTCGACGGTTCAAGGCACAGTCTAGTTGCTCCAGTTTCGGCAAATGTTGAAGTTCCGCTTATAGACAAGAGGACTGGACAGCTAATCTCAGTAGCTGGTCAAGTAATGCAAATCATGGATCTTGAAACATTCGAAGTTTTTGAAACCTCTGCTGTTGAAGATGAAATTAGGGACAAACTCAATCAAGGTGGTGAAGTTGAGTATTGGAAAGTATTGGAAAGGATAAAGATTGTGCGAGTAAAAGCATAATATATATACGATCAATCTAAAACACGCTGACCGATTCATTAATACCCTTCCGTTTGAAATAAGAATATTATAATGTAAGCGTTAATGTAACATTTAATCAACACAAGGTCTTTTGAATGGTGTTATAAAGTCTGCAACACGGTCAACGTGTGATAAGACTTTATTAATTTAGTAATCCTTCCAGCTCTGGTATTATGAAAAACTTCAAAAAGTATGTTATGATGCATTTAAATAATAATAATGTTCACATTACTTAATTGGAACAGCAATCAAAAATAAAGTTTGATCTTCATTTACCACTTATACTAATTCATACACCGTACGGGTTAAAATTCTTTGATAAGGTATCACAGACGAGAGCTGCAAGGTTTTACGCAAAATTCAATACTTATTTAATGCCACTTATTACGATTATGGCTTTATTCCTAATTATAGGATCGGTTGCTGCCCTATTTTCTAGCGAAACAATAAGAGAGGGCGCTCGCGGAGTCGGTCCTCAGGCAAATTTGTTAATCCCTGGTCTCAATCCTTATTTGCCAATATGGGAGGGCTGGGTAGCTTTGGTAATAACTATCATTGTTCACGAAGCGGGCCACGGAATAATTGCTAGGGTGTACGGCGTTAAGGTAGAATCTACAGGACTAGTATTGTTTTTAGGAATCCCTATAGGGGCATTTGTGAATATCGAAAGAGACGAGCTCAACAGGATTACAACTAAACAGAAAAGTTCTATCCTGACTGCAGGTCCCATGACAAATATAGTATTAGCTGCTATTTCTTTATTCGTGATACTTTTAATAACTTCCACCTTAGTAATAACAAAGCCTATTGATCCCGCTTCATACGGGGTAGTAATAACAAATGTTAATCCGGGTTCACTTGCAGAATCTATAGGACTTGATAAGGGGACTACGATACAACAAATTGAGAACAATCAAATTAGAAATCCAGCGGAACTTAATGATAACCTAAACGCCAATCTAGGGGAATTGATTACGATAGGAATAGCTGATGAAAATGGCGCGAAATCAACCATACAGGCAACTCTACCTCCTCAAAGAGAGCCTGGAAAGGGAATCTTGGGAGTATCTATCACACCAGTGACAGACCCGAAAGAGGTACTCGATCGATACAACTCCATGATTTATACATCACCATTAGCTTTGCTTGCTCCACCCACGTTTGTACAAGGCATGGTACCATATTCAGACTATATGGCCGATAAGTATACATCCCCCATCTTTGGTTCGTATTACACAATACCCGCTAGCCTATTCTTCTGGATCTGGTTCATAAATTTCAACGTAGCAATTTTTAACGCATTACCAATTGGCCCGCTGGACGGAGGCCAACTGTGCAATTCATTGATAGATAAGAAAGTTCAAAACAAGAAGGGAATTATCAAACATGCTTCAAAAATACTTACTTACGGAATGGTAATAGTTGTTGTCCTCACCATCGCGCTACCTTACTTATTGAAATAAAAAAGTGCCGGGATTTGATTGACTACTGACGCTAAGATCAAATGATGGTTGTTCATCAATTCGTGTCATTTGGTCGCCTAATTTTATTTGAGGTTTTCAATCTTCTTAAATTAATAATTATATTCTAAAAATAACATAAATTTCGTAATCTGGTTATTTCTTGATCGTGTTCATATTACATCGTATGCTTTTATGATCCGAAATTTAACTGTTCTTGACAGATTATTTCACTTTAATATTAAATGCTTACTTTGCTTTGTTGCATGATTATTTTTTCAGTTATTTTTTAACTATTTTTAACCTAAACAGTCGATTGATAAATAATAGTTAACATAATTCGCAAGAAACATGCCTTAGAGTAACTGCTTTTCGAATCATGCATCTATGTAAAAGTCTATTTTGTAGACTACCCATTACTACCACTAACGCTGTATTATTTACTGCCTTATCATCTACCTATTTGATACTTTACGTATCGTTTTTTATCTATCCATTGATTCTCTTAAGCTTTCTCTGGTACGTCTCAGGTTTTCCATCCTTGTAGTTTTCCTTATTCTTTAGCATATACCACATTATCCTTATCATCTTGTTTGCCACATGGGTTATAGCAATACTATGTCCATGTCTTTTTACTATCTTTGTATAATACTTTTTCATTCTATAATCTGTTCTGGCCGCAGTGTTTGCAGCTTGAATTATTATCCAGCGTATCTTTTTGTTTCCATCTTTCATTCTTCCCATGTACAATGAGTTTCCTGATTGATGTATGGTTGGACATAGCCCCGCCCATGAAACCAATTTGTTTGGATCGTTGAATCTTGTTATATCCCCTACCTCAGATGTTATTAACATGGCTGAAAAGTAGTCTATACCTATCATGCTCATCAATATCTTTACATCCTCATTCTTTACCGCCTGTGATGATACCTTTTTATCGATTTGGATTATCTCGTTGTTTAGAAACTCGATGTTGTTAATGTAGTTGTTTAACTGTATCTGGTCATTACCCTCTAGTTTCAGAGTCTTGAGCCACTTTATTCCTTTCTTACCAACCAAATGACTACCATCATAATTCGCATCGTACTTGTCAAGTAGTGAATGTACTCTGTTCACTACCCTTGTTCTATCCTGTACAAGATTAATCCTCAATCGTAGAATGGACCTATCCTCTCTTATGTTATCAGGCGCAACATATGACTCTGGTATCAAGTTGGATCTCAGTAAATGACATAATATGCGAGCATCGAGTTTATCTGTCTTTATTCTTGCTTCTGCTATTACCCTTGTTTTGAATGGATTGGCCAGTTTTGTTTGAATTCCTGCTTGGTCTAACGCTTTGTATGTCTTTATCCACATGTTGGCAGTGGATTCTACTACTGCAATACAGTTACTACTATTGTATTGTTGGTCTAAACGTTGAGCGAAGCCATATGCTTCTGACAATGTATTGCCGTATTTCGTTTCTTCTATTATCAGGCCCTCCTTGTCTGTTATACAGGCTACACAATTCTTTTTTCCTATATCGATAGAGACATAGTAACGAGCATTGGTTTCTCTTTTGTTCTCATTATTACCAATATCCTTTATGTAATCCTTATTATGTCGTTGATTTATTCTTGTTATTGATTCTATTTTTTTTCACCTCCTTTCTATTTTTTTATGATACGAATGGTATCCACTACAACACTCGGTGATAAGGCTGCAAACATCTATCAGAGCTCACTTGATAATGTGGCTCACTTATACAGCAGCTTGTATATCAGCACCCCACATTCAACAAACAAGACCTTCTTCTTCTTCTCCTGGAGAGGTCACGCATGATAAGTGGTTTGAGTGATGCTGGATAACAGTAGATTACAATAATAGACTTTTACATGTATACAACAAGGCATGCTTACTTCACAAACATCTATAATACAATACAAAAAAATAAGATCATTGAAAATTTCTCTCTTAAATTTTAAATTCTTTTACTGTGTTAATCATGTTGAAAAAAAATTTCTCTTGTATTTAGAAAGTTACATTACCGATCCTACGGATGAGAATGATTGTTTCGAAGGCTTTCTCATTTGTCCGGAGTGTAAGAAGAAATTTCCTATAATAGGTGGGATTGCAATAATAATAAATGATATTACAAGGTATGCCTCAAAACGAGTGTCAACATTTGGTAAATGGTTTTCAGATTCCAAAAGCCCCGAGATGAAGACTTTTTTAAAAAATTTATCATTGGATCTTGACAAAAATCACCAAAAAGAGGATCGATATGAGGAAGATGGTCTATATTTTCAAAGTTACAAATGGCTTCACAATGAAAATTTTGAAAGTGATAAATTTCTCCATCTTATGAGGTGGAAAATAAAACCATCCGACGTCTATAGAAAATTGACTTCAAATATTCCTTTCGATCCTGAGGGAATTGCCTTGGACCTAGGATGCGCCTTAGGGTTATCCACATTAGAATTAGCAAAAAAATTTTCATTTGTATTCGGGATAGATTCATCATTTTCTTTTATTCGAGAGGCCAAGAAAAAAACAAAAGAACAGGGGATAACAAATATGGAGTTCATCGTATCTGACATTTTGGATTTACCATTCAGAAGTCAAACATTTGATCTGATATTTGGGTTGAATATTGTTGAGTTTTTGCCTGTTGACGACCTTTTGCCTAAGATACACCATCTCCTAAAGCCGCATTCTCTGTTTATTACAACGACCCCTTACGATTACAATCGAGAGATAGTATACAATAGAAATATGAATGACCAGATTCTGCGCTCAACCTTAGAGAAAAAAGGTTTTGAAGTTAGCATGAGGACAAAAAAAGAGGCTTTTATTCCTTGGATCCTAAAGGTTAATGAGAGGACATACTTGTTTTACTTTCTTGATCTCATTGAAGCAAGAAAAATATCAAAACACAAGTACTAATTTTATGGGACATTTTTCGATACCACTTAACTGATACTATTTCTACAGTAAAAAATCATGTAACTTGTTCCTAAATCTAATTATATCAATTTACAAAAGAAAAAGAAGGTATAATGAAAATAGTATTTTTGCAATCCACTTCTACTTCTTATTCATTCTTAGATTATAACGAGAGCGAGGTCGATAGTTCTATCCCATCAAATTGTTCTTTATACCTTTTTGGAAGAGCCCTGATCACAAGGAACATCGAATTAATTAATTCTATGTTCGGTTTAGAGACCGTATTTGTTCCCAAAAAACTAAATTTTATTTCAAGCATTATTAAATCGACAACAGATATACCAGTTGAGGAAATTGATGAAAATACTTATGGCAAATTAACAAGAAGCGAATTAAGGGATTCTAATAAATTTGAGGTTTCAGAGAAATACAATATAGAAAATTCTAACCGTCATATTCAACATAATGCACTCGTTGCAAACAATAATATGTTGTTCCTCCCTTGTAATACCGTCATAGGAAAGAGGTCCACTAAAAAAAGTATTCAGTATTACAAATTTCAGTATCCATGGGAATTCTTGGACATTATACAAGAACTTCTAAAAAATGAGGTTACATTTTCTATGATTTCCAATAAAGCTACCATTGCAAAAACTGCGATTATTGAAGGTCCATGTATCATTGAAGATAATGTTGTAATAGATGATTTCGCAAAGATTAAAGGACCATCTTATATCGGTAACGGCAGCTTTATTGGAATGGGTTCGTTAATTAGGAACAGTATGCTTGATTATAACACAAATATTGGCTTTAACTGTGAAATTGGTAAGACATATTTCGCAGGGAATGCAAAAATTTCCCACCATAACGTAATTTTGGATAGCATAATAGGAAAAAACGTATGGTTTGGTGGTTACTCAGGAACTGCAAACGTATTATTAACCAGAAAAAATGTCCAATACAGAATTAATAATGAATTAATAGATACAAGAAGAAATCATTTTGGCGCCGTAGTCTCAAATAATAGTTCAATAGGCGCATCTGTAATAATCCTCCCTGGACGCAAGATTCCGCCTGATTCTATTATTCCTGCCGGCACTATTTTTTCGAAATAGTAGTTTTAATTAGATGATGCAAAAAGACAAAATGCATCAAGATGTTTTGTTTGTTACTTCTTTGAAGGACTTGAAAGACATAGCTTCATCTTTTAGAGATTCAGATAGGAAGTTGGTTGAAATCTCATTCAGAGATTCATTCCCAGTCAATAAATAATCCATAAAGTACTGGTAACTTTTGATCTCGTTAAGAAAAGAGTTTACCAGACTGTTCTTGGCAAATTCAAAGGTAGTTGGAGCTTGTGTTTGGTTAAATTCATTCATATTTTTTGTAAAATTAACCAAGTAGTAGTTTGTCAGTTCTGCCAATGTTTCATTCGATACCTCTCCCGATTGCCAGAGCGCTATTTCATCTTGATAAGCCCTGGTGAGATTTGCTGAGCTTTGTGTGAGGCTTGCAAAATAGTTTGCGTAGTCATCATGAGTAGTTTGAACTGATGCCACATTAACGTAAAATAACAAAATAATAGCTATTGAGGATATAGAAATCAAGAAAATAGTCTTAAACTTGATGGATTTGTTCATATTATAAAATGAAATTACTTAGTTAAAAATTCTCGCGCCAAGTTATTTATTTCAATACATTTATTTAAACTTAAAATTTCAAATAATTATTTTTGAACATCAACTGATCGCTTCTTCCACAAAGTAAATCCCTTATGGTCTATCAAGTCGATATTGAATCTATTTGCAAGTTCCAATCTTATTTTATCAGATTCTAAATAGTTTTTCTCAGAGCGGAACAGGTTTCTTTTGTATATTTGCTTCTCTATCTCTTCAGTCTCCTTTTGAGATACTTGATGTATTTTCAGACCAGTCACGAACATGAATTTTTTTAACATGCTAAAAGTCTTCGTCAAAAAATCATTATCTACCGGATTATCAACTGAAAACAAATTATTAATCCTGGTGATGAATTTTAAAAATACAGTCAATGCATTTGCAAAATTTAAATCATTATTGAGATATTCTTCAAACAAGTTTAGATAATTCGATAGCTCTTCTAGAAGCGGTTGTTGAACGATACCAGAATTCTCATAAATGAATGAGTTTCTAGTTCGATATTCTAATTCGTAATAGGCATTAGAAATCTGACTCCATTTGCGTTTTGTTTCATCAATTATATCCTGTGTATAATCAAGCGGTTTCGTATAATGTGAAGAAAGGCAAAAAAGCCTAATTACATTTGGACCAACTTCTTTTATTAATTCTGAAATCTTGATTGTATTTCCAATAGATTTTGACATTTTTTCAGAGTTAATTGTTACCATCCCCACATGCATCCATAATTTAGAGAACTCGGTTTCAAATAATCCCTCAGACTGCGCAATTTCATTTTCGTGATGAGGAAAAACCAGATCCTGGCCTCCTCCATGAATATCGATACTTGCTCCTAGATATTTTGAAGCCATGACTGAACACTCGATGTGCCATCCTGGCCTTCCATTTCCCCACGGACTAGCCCATGTTGGTTTGCCGGAACTAAATTTCCACAAAGCAAAGTCCCGCGGGTCATCTTTAGTCTCATCGACTTCAATTCTCGTACCTGAAATTATCGAATCCTGGTCCTTTTTGGATAGCTTGCCATATCCTGGGTAGGACCTAACCCTAAAGTAAATTCCATTTAATCCTAAATAGGCTTTATTTTTCTCAATTAGTCTGCTGATAAAGTCAATGATATCTGAAATATGCTCTGTTACTTTGGGATATTTTGTGGCTCTCAATACATTTAACGCATCAAAATCTCTAAAGTAACTCTCTGTATATACTCGAGAAATATATTCAGCATCAGTATGTTCCCTGTTAGCCTTTGCTATTATCTTGTCATCTATATCAGTAAAATTTTGTATAAATATCACCTTAGCATCTAGGATTTCCAAGAACCGTCTTAAAACATCGAAAACTATTATGGTTCTTGCATGTCCGATATGGCAGTCGTCATAAACGGTTACTCCACACAAGTAAACTTTAATTTCATCATTGACTGTATTGATTTCTTCTAGTTTGTTTGTTAATGTATTACTTAATTTCATATCTAAAGGAACTTGGCAAAAATTAAACGTCTAGATATATTTCATTTTTTCTAATTTGAACAGGGAATGTGGTCAGTTTTATACCCTCCATATAGTCTAGTAGCTCGCCTGTTCTAATATTATAATGCCAAGAGTGCAGAGGACACTCGACAATTTCGCCATTAACTTTTCCTGGTGCTAAAGAACCATCCTGATGCCTACAAAGTGCCTCGATAGCGTAATACTTGTTTTTTGATACAAATAGAGCTATTCTTTGCCCTTTAATGTTAAGTTCCTTGCCACTGCCGTCTTTAATGTCGTCTTTGCTGGCTACTTTAATCCATGTCATCTAACAATGCATTATACTTTATTAAAAATTATAAATGTTGTTTTAATTTATTTTATTCATATACAGTTAAATTAAATTCAATAAATAGAGGTATACTAGTTAGGCGTAAATGAACAATCTGTCCGAAAACACAAACCATAACTCGATTGATGCTCATTCAGATTCTGATACTTCTCAATTCAAATCAACAGATTTCCATGACATAATAACAGAGAATACAAAATACAATGGGCCAAGGATTATGATAGAAAAGGATCTTGTAGTTACTTCTGCCTTGCCTTATGCGAATGGTCAGATTCATTTGGGACACATTGCATCGACTTATCTGCCAGCCGATATTTTCACTAGATTCATTAGATTGACTGGTAGTAAGATCTACCACATATGTGCTACCGATGATTACGGAACTCCTATCTTGATAAAAGCCGAGAAGGAGGGAAAATCGCCTGAAGAGTATGTGAGAGAATGGAATGAGAGGGATAAAAAAGATTTTGAATCCATACAGATTAATTTTGATTATTTTTCAAATACTAGTTCCACTCAGAACGTGAAGTTTGTACAGGATGTATTTATCAACTTGTATAAAAATGATCACATAACAGAGGAAGTCGTAGTCCAGTTCTTCTGCACATTTGATAACAAGTACTTGCCAGACAGGTATGTAATAGGTAGATGCCCATTCTGTAACTCAGATAACCAATATTCTGATCTTTGCGAATCTTGTGGGAGGGTGCCAGAACAAATACTGGACCCCAAATGTGTTCTATGTGGGAGGCCACCTGTTAAGAGAGAGAGTCTTCACTATTTTTTTAAATTATCTGATTTTGAGAAAGCTCTTAAAATTTGGCTTTCTAGCAATGAGAATTTACAAGAAGACGTTGTAAAATACGTCTTGAACTGGATAACTTCAGGTTTGCAAGATTGGGATATCACTAGAGATTTAACTTGGGGGGTACCAATACCAAAAATTCATGGAGTTCAAACTTACGAAGACAAAGTATTTTACGGGTGGTTTGACAACCATTTGTGCTATATTTCGTCTTTTAATACTTTTGCAGAGACCGTTCTTAAGAAAGACGGTAGGAAACTTTGGAATGATTCTGAAATCATTCATTTTATAGGGAAAGATATAATCTATCATCACTACCTCTTTCTCCCGGCGATCAGGCTTGGAATCAAGAGCGAATATAAATTACCTGATAAAATAGTTACAAGGGGTCATTTACTATTCCAGAATAGAAAGTTGTCAAAGAGTAAGAATTGGTCGATAACATTGGGGGGATTCATAAAGTCATTTAACCCTGATTATCTTAGATTCTATTTTTCAACAATTATCCCTTTTTCACAAGCGGACATTAATTTTGATTGGGATAGTTTTTATGAAAAAATTAATAATGAGCTTATATCCAATATAGGAAACTTTATCAATCGTACACTCTCCTTTACCAAGAAGCAATTTGATGGAAAGATACCTGCAATAACTACTTTGGACAGTCTTGATAAACAAGCATTTATGGAGATTTGGCAGATCGCCTATGCTGTAGGAGAATTAATTTTTGGAAACGAAATAGATAAGGCCATGAAGAGGATTTTGCAGTTTAGCACATTTTTTAATCAGTATTTCCAGTCCAAAGAACCCTGGAAATCACATCATGATTCTAGTAACACCATATGGATATCTACCAATGCGGTGAGATCAATTGCGATATTGTTGTTTCCGTTTATCCCCTCATCTGCCCAGAAAATCTGGACACAATTAGGAATTCTAGAAGATTTGTCAGCCCAAGACTGGTATTCAGCATCTGAGTTGAAAATATCTCAAGGACATAGTATTGGTAACGACATAAATCCAATTTTTAGGCGGATCGAAAAGGAAGAAATTGAAAATCAAAAGGCCAAATTTTTGAATATTAAATCACCAAATGTTAAGACTTGAAATATATATAATATTGTTTGTTTTCTAGATAGGGATGACGACGAACATGGCAGCCGCAATGATAGGACGATTCCAACCATTTCATTTAGGACATGTGGAACTAGTTCGTCAAATATTGGATGAAAATAATGAAATAATTATTATTATAGGAAGCTCGCAAGCTAATTACACCATAAAGAACCCATTCACTGCTGGAGAAAGGATATGGATGATTAGAAATAGCCTCCTAGAATCAAAAATTGACATGTCAAAAGTTTTCTTGGTTAATGCTACTGATGATGAAAACAATGTGAAATGGCTTAGCAATATTAGGTCAGTGAGCCCGCCCTTTAAGGTTATTTATACAGGAAACAATTTTGTCAAAACCCTGCTTAAAAAGGAAACTGTTATCATCAAAGAACCAAAATTATTTGAAGGAAATCTATTAAAAGGCACGGTAATTCGGAAATTGATTCTTGAGGACAACGCTAAATGGCTGGAGTTAGTCTCGGAAGCAGTAAGAAAAATCTTTAGCGAAATCGATGCAGTAGAGCGCATTAGAAACATATACCAAACTTGGATGGATTCTCCTTTCTCTGAACGTATAAAATAAATAAAAAGAATCAACACCAGATTTTATTTATTCTAATTAATTCCTCACCTAAATGTATAATAAAAACACGTAATCATTTTGAGGCTCTGTAAATTCTTTCATAGCCAAGGATATTTATTTGAAAAAATTTTAGGTAATTCAATACCTCCAAACTATAGATGAATATATAGTGCTTGACAATATTTGATTGTTTTGATTTCTGGATGAAAAATTATCCTTTTTCTTATCCTCGTTAAGGTGATGTTGACAAAAAATCGGATTGGAACTTTAGTTCTCCCAAGCCGTAACTCTCGTCTATCATTTTATTTTCTATAATACTACTTCAGTCAATTATTCAATCGATTCCAATGAATTAATTAGGTTCCTAATGGCGTTTCACAATTATGAACATGCTTTTAATACACTTTTAGTCAACCACTAGTGTTTACAGTCATCTGATTGTTCTTATAGTTCTTGAACCTACTTTTGATTAAAAGAGGAGTTGGAAAAATTAACACGGTTTTAGCATGACAAGGTTGAACCAATTATTGTTATCAGAGAAAATCCTCTCAAGCGAAAAACCCGATCTAATCGCTAATTTTTTAATTCTCTCCTCATTATATTTGTATGAACTTTCGGTGTGAATAGTTTCACCCTTATATATCTGAAAGATTTTATCAGATCCTGATATTCTAAATTCTTGGTCCGATTTAGATTTGAGATGCATCTCTATACGATCCTTTTCCTTGTTAAAAAAGGCATAGTGTTCATACTCATGAAGATCAAAATTACATCCCAGCTCTCTATTCATTCGAGTTAGCAAGTTCAAATTAAATTGAGCAGTGAATCCTTCTTTATCGTTATAGGCGGGTTCGATAAGACATTCATCCTTTATCATATCAAAACCAACTAGCAGAAAGTCCTTGTTATTCATATTGATTCTAACAGTTTTAAGAAAGTCTCTCGCTTCATCAATTTCAAAATTTCCTATGCTAGAACCAAAGAAAACTATTAGCCTAGAAAATGAATCGAATTTAAAATTATTTTCAAATAAAATATTATTACAGTCCTTGATACCGTTTATATAATCGTTGGGAATACCTTTGACCATTATATTTTGATTCTGTGTTTCCAAACCAGTTACTACTGAATCCAAAAAATTGAAGGAAATATCAATTGGAAAGTAATATAGTTTATCTTGTCTTTTTAATATTGAGTCAAATAGATGTTTGGTCTTTGTTGAACTACCACTTCCCATCTCTATCAAAATAATCTCCTTTGAAATATTTTGTAAAATTTTGGTGGAATATTCTTCTAGTATGCTATTTTCAGTTCTAGTTGGATAATACTCCGGCTGAACCGTTATTTGTTCAAACAAGAAAGAACCTTTACTATCGTATAAGTATTTAGAAGGTATTGATTTCTGAATGGGATTAGACAATCCTTTCAAGATATCGGTTCTAAATTCTTCGTTGTTATCATCCAAATACAAATTTTAATTTATTTTTAAGCGTAAGATATAAATATTTTTGTTATAACCACCTATGATGAATGTGGATCTATACTTGAGTATATACCCTACCTACATAGAGTATATACCCTACCTATATACCATAATTAACTTTTCTTATACCTAAAGCTATTCAATTTGATCAATTCATTATATGACCCGAATATTTCAGGATTAATTTTGTCTAGTGAATTTTCTGATTCGATTTCCTCATTAGTCCTGAAATCTTTTATGATTTCATA
This sequence comes from Candidatus Nitrosocosmicus sp., assembly GCA_041747305.1. Taxonomy (GTDB): domain Archaea; phylum Thermoproteota; class Nitrososphaeria; order Nitrososphaerales; family Nitrososphaeraceae; genus Nitrosocosmicus. Next base: position 34,823 of record JBGTFK010000009.1, on the reverse strand, counting down.
TTTTGATGTTCTCTGTGCAGGTATCTTACCTGCGGCTTTGATGATCTTTCGCATGTCCACTGGCCTCATAAATTGTCCATACTGCGATCCCGCAGAAGTTGATATACTCTCGTTAATTAAACAGCCACCAAGGTCATTTGCTCCGGCACTAAGCAATATTTGAGATAATTTCGGACCCTCTTTAACCCATGAAACCTGAAGGTTATTAATTAGATTGTTAAAGTAAATTCTCGAAATCGCATGCATTTTCAAAATTTCTAGACCATCTGCGCCGGGCCTTGTATCTTTGACTAAATGATGATTTGACATTGGAGCATCGTAGTGAACATAACTCAAGGGAACAAATTCGGTGAATTTACCGGTTTGTTTTTGAATATTTCTTATAATCTCTAAATGGGTAACAATATCATGATTACTCTCGATATGCCCATACATTATTGTCGAAGTGGTTGGGATGTTGAGTTTATGTGCTGTACTAATTATTTCGATCCACTGTTCTATTTTGATTCGGCCAGGAGAAATCTTGTTTCTCACTTCTTTTACAAGAATCTCAGCAGAGGTGCCAGGTAAGCTCCCTAGACCAGCCTCCTTTAACATCTTTAAATAATCATGAATTTTAGTGTTAGACAATGTAGATCCGTACAAAATTTCTTCTGGCGAGAATGCATGAATATGAATCTCAGGTAATTCCTTCTTTATCGCTTTGCATACGTTAACGTAAAAAAATCCATCCATTTTAGGAGGCAATCCTGCCTGGATACATATTTCAGTGGCTCCAAGCTGCCATGCTTCTTTAGCCCTCCTTACTATCTCTTCAATTGGTAAAAGATAGCCCTCTTCCACTCTAAAATCTCTGCTGAATGCACAAAAACCGCACTGCTTTATACAAACATTTGTAAAGTTAATATTTCTGTTTATGACATATGTCACAATTTCACCATTTGCTCGCCTTCTCAGTTCGTCAGCAACAAGAGTTATGACCGACAGACTTGGTCCAGTAGCTCCGAATAGTTTTAAAGTATCGACCGATGAGACTTCCTTCCCATCTAAAGCTCTTCCAAGGATGGAAGAGATTTCAGGATCAATATTTCTAAATACTTTCTCCATATTCATTACTAATAAACTCCTCTCTGACCAAGCCGTATTTATCTATCAATGGTTCTATATAGTCTTTAAGGTCTTTGTGCACGAATTTTTTTGACAACTCCGAATTAATTATGTATTTTGGATACACCGGCAAACGTGCCCTCAATGTAAACCCTTTTTCCCTTGTCACAGTACTAACGTTTTCAATTGTTGGCCAGGGTGACTCTGGATTGACATAATCTGGCGTAATTGGTGAGATGCCCCCCCAATCATCGATCCCAGAATCAAGGTAATTTGAATATACATCAGGGTTTAGGTTAGGTGGGACCTGAAGACTAATTTCTTCCAAAATTATTCGAGCTGCTGCAATACATCTCAAGAAGTAAGGGTATGAAGGAAATTTTGCATATTCCATTAGTGTCCCTTTCTTTGGTAAAAAATTTTGAATGATTACCTCTTGAATGTGACCGAACTGCTTATTAATATTGTTTATTAGTAACAAAGATTCAATTACTTCATCAAAACTTTCATCTATACCTATTAATAGTCCTGTAGTAATTGGAAAATTAAGCTCACCAGCTGAAATTAGGGATTTTATTCTTACTTTGGGGTTTTTGCTTGGAGCTTTTTCATGTGCTCTTCCTTCATCACTTAACCGTTCGCTCGAGCTCTCTAACATCATACCCAAACTTGCATTACTAGATTTTAGCATGGACATTTCTTTCTTTGTAAGGCTTCCAGCATTTGTGTGAGGCAACATCCCAGTCTGTGAAAGTATTTTCTCACTTAGATCTACCAACAACTCGGATAGATTCCGATGTCCTAGTAACGTAAGCCACCTTTTGGCCTCTCTATATTTAGCCTCTGGCCTCTCACCCGTTACAATCAATGCCTCCGTGCATCTTGCCTTCTCTCCGAGTTTAGCAATTGCTATTGCTTGAGATGGGCTTAGCATCACAGCTTCCGTGCTTGTTGGTTCTTTTTTGTATGTACAATATGAGCATGAATCTTTGCACAAGTTAATCAAATTGATAAAAACCTTTCTTGAATAGGTGACAACCTTACTACCTGTCCTATCGCGAAGAAATGTGGCCAATAGGTTAAGATCTTTGATATCAGCATTAGTCAACAAATCCTTCAGATCGTGACTGTCAACCATTTTTTTTTCTATTATCTTATAAATGATTTCGTTAGAATAGGATTTTTTTGATAAATATTGATAGATTTGGTTTCCATTTACAGTCATTTAATTTTATTGAATTACATAATGAATCTATACATTAAAGCCTTGCTATGATATAACCCAAGCTGATATTTCTACCAAATATTAGACTATATCATAATAATCGGGTAACAAGGATATAAAATATTTTAAGCTCGGGATATATGATATTATAGTATATGACCACTTCATTGATAAAGGAGACTTCAGAGAAGGAAAATTCGAGAGACCTATCTCAAAAGAAAATCAGGATTTTGGTTACAAAGTTGGGTCTGGATGGTCACGATCGGGGAGCTTTGGTAATCTGTAGAGCCCTCAGGGATTCAGGGATGGAGGTAATTTATTCTGGATTATTCTGTACACCCGAACAAGTTGTAAAAACTGCTATTGAAGAGGATGTAGATGTGATTGCAATGAGTCTACTTAATGGTGCTCATTTAACACTTTTTCCTAAAGTGTCTCGATTGCTAAGAGAGCAGAATGTTCACGACATTTTATTAGTTGGAGGAGGTGTAATACCTGAATCAGATAAGAATGAATTGGAGAAGGCAGGTATTACAGGGAATTTTGGACCAGGCACATCCCTTGATAAAATCATCGAACATATAAAAAAAAATGTAAAAAAGAATTGACCAGTTATTATACTAAAGATGGGTTTAGATCTCACTCTACCTTCTCTTGCGGCCACATCATTCTCCTCAAATCCTTGCCCACTTTTTCAATTTCATGGTTTTCCAACTCCTGTAGCATAACACTAAAGGCCGATTTTTTATTCTTTTTATAGTTGTTAACCCACTCGGTGGCAAACTGTCCTGATTGAATCTCTGCTAATACATCCTTCATTTTTGCTTTAGATTCTCCATCAATAACACGTTTACCTCTAGTAAGCCCTCCGTATCTTGCCGTTTCACTGACTCTATTGTACATACCAGTAATCCCATATTTTTGAATTAAATCTACAATTAATTTGAGTTCGTGCAAGCATTCGAAATAGGCTATTTCTGGTTGATAGCCTGCTTCTACTAATGTTTCAAATGACTTGAGGATCATCTGGTGTACCCCACCACATAAATCGACTTGCTCCCCAAACCAGTCCGTTTCTACTTCTTCTTTAAATGTAGTTTCTAAAACACCTGGTTTTGTGCTCCCAATTGATTTAGCTAGTGCCAGTGTTTTTTCCCAAGCTTTTTTTGTATAATCTTGATGTACAGCAACAAGTGATGGTGTCCCAAATCCATCTAGGAACAATTCGCGTACTCTTTGACCTGGTCCTTTTGGTGCAATCATTATGACGTCAATATCCTTAGGAGGATCGATCCACTTCCAATGTATAGCAGCGCCATGAGAAAAACTGATCGTCTTATTTTTTGTCAAATTCGGAGCGATTTCGCTCTTATAAGTTGACTCTTGCTCCATATCTGGAATTAGTATATGTATGATATCAGACTCTTTAACTGCATCACTAACGCTTTTTACAGTGTGGTTACCATTTTGTGCTTTTGCCCATGTATTCCCGTTTGGGCGTAATCCAACACAAACTTCCAGACCCGAATCTTTCATATTAGAAGCCTGTGCTGCGCCTTGAATACCGTAACCAATGACTGCGATCTTTAGATTCTTTAAAGGATCCAAAGAGACTTCATTATCAAGCCATCTCCTTATCGTCATGAATTAAAATGAAGATGAAATCATATATGTTCTTATTGATCCAGAATTATCCGCTAAATAATTTAACTATTTAAAAACCGGTAAAGCAAATCATAGGAATTATCAATATCGATTTGATTCTTGATATTTTTTTTGTATTAATAACTAGATTCTGTAGGTATTTTTCGTCTTTTTGTTCTACTTTCTTTGATACCCTATCGTATATCTTGCCGTACAGCTTTATTATTTCAATTGATTTGTCGCTTCCTAGAAATAGATTCAAGAAAAGTGGTGGGTCGTCGGTTAATATACTCTCACTCAGTAACGACTGAATCTTATATGAGCTGCCCGATAACTGTTTTAATAGTTTTAACAAATCTTTTTCCTTTTTCAGTGTTTTTTTGGCTGAAATTTCAGTTAAAAGTTTCGAGAAAATAAGGTTAATGAAGTAAATTAAACTTATAAGAATAGCAACAAGAGTGTCGTGCATTTCTGGTGTATCGATTAAGAATCTTTTAAATTTTGGAAATAATCTACTCAAGATTTTTGATTCTCTGCGGATACTAGGTAAACTAAGGGGTACATGCATTATTATGTTCTTTGAAGAATTAATTTGAGCACCTGGACCAAACATTGGATGGATACAAAGAAATTTCAGACAGTCGTATTTCTTTGAAATATTTGACACATACTTATGAATAGGATTTTTTACAGAAGAAATTTCAATGGTTGTTGTTCCTGGTTTTAACTTCGTCATATATCTATCAAAGATCTTAAGAGTTTCCTTAATAGGAGTACATAATATAATTATATTTGAATCTTCAATAAATTTAGTGATACTCTTGGAAGTATAAACATTTACTAGTGCGGACATACTGAAGTATTCAATCCTATTAATGTCAACTAAAAAGATCTTTTCTACCGCGATCGTTTTTTTGCTTAAATATTGATTTTCAGATTGCTCTCTGCGTAAATTAATAAAATAGTCAAAAAACCATTTTCCCATTCTTCCTGCCGCCCCAACAATTAAGATGTTTGACATTTTTGTTATTTCAGCTCCGTATGAAAATTATCGCATGTTATAACAGTTAGAGTTTATTAACCAGGTCACTAATGATTTCTAAACCTTCGATCATTTTCTTTTCATCTAAACAGGTAGATAATCTGACGTAATTAGAATAATTTGATCCGAATCCACTTCCTGGTGCTACCGCTACTCCATTATCCAATAATAGTTCTACTAATTTCAAGTCAGTTAAATTCAAATCGTGGTCGATTCTTGCAAAAACATACATTGCTCCTTCAGGAAACGTGAATTCAAATGGTAATTTTTTCAAATATTTACACATCATTTCTAAACGCTTCCTCATTATCTTGTTATTTCTTTCGGGATCAGAATTCAGCGCTAGCAATGCACAAAATTGCATTGGTTCAGCTACTGACGTTAAAGCTAATGCTTGTATTTTGATAAGTTTGTTGATTAATACGTTATCTCTTGAATATACAAACCCGACCCTGAATCCAGTCATTGCGAATGTTTTTGAAAATGAACCAACTAGTATTGATTTGTCATAGTCAAAATTTATAACACTGCGAAACGGTTCATAGGCATAATTAGAATATACTTCATCACTGAGCAAATAAATTTCTTTATTGCGAGCTAAATCCATTATTTCGTCGAAGGATTTTTTGCTCAGGATTTTGCCTGTTGGATTATTAGGATAATTTAGACAAATTATTTTTGTATTAATATTAATCTGATTTTCTATTTCAGAAATATCAGGTTCCCAATTCTGTTCCAAATTAGTCTTTACTATCCTATTTTTTACTCCTAGGTAATTTGCACAATCATTACAAGCCGGCCAAGCTGGTTCGATTGTAATTATTTCATCACCAGGCCTCAGCAATGCTGAAAATGCGCAAAATATCCCGAACCTGCCTCCCGGAGTAACAATAATCTTGTCCGGATTTAATGGTTCAAAACCTCCAAACCCATTTTTAGCGGAAAAATTCGAAATATGATTTGACAAACCCATACGCAAATCTTTGATACCAGCAGTCTGAGTATAATGAAATTTCCGCATTTCATAAATTTTGGTCAATTCATTCTTGACTTCTATTGGAGGTAGAAAATCAGGTTCTCCTACTTCCATGTGTATTATTTGATATCCTTGTAACTCCAGATTTTTTGATGCATTAAAGACATCTAAATGTGATTTAATATCAAATTTGTGAACCCTGTGTTCATTTTTCAAACGATTGGGCTGATAGGACTGAACCTGAGAATTGGTTACATGATTAATTTTTTCTAGTCCATCTTTTATCTTATTTTTTTCCAAATTCTGGATCCTGATTGATTCGTTAATTAACAGGTTAACAATCCTTCCAGAAAATTCTGGATCTAAATTTAAATATTTTGAATTATTAAATAAATAACTCTTGATCCCTAATTCCACCTTATCGTCGATAATGTCAAGATCCAAATTGGTTTTTATCGTTCCGATTTTTTTTGCAATCTCCATTCTTTGATAGACAAGATCCATAATCTGGTTCGTAATTTCCTTCATGTCATTTCTCAATATATTAACTTCTTCTATCGACATTTTCGAATCCCTAATGTATTACTCTTGGTATCAGATTAGTTTTAAAGCAACAATCCAACAATACAATGGCAGCGATGCTATCTACGACAGGTGGTGCTCTGGGAACTATGCACGGATCATGCCTACCTGTTACTATCAATTGAGTTTCAGTCATATCTTTCAAATTTACAGTTTTTTGGGGTCGTGATATAGAAGCAGCAGGTTTAAATGCAACCCTAAATACTATTGGCATCCCATCAGTAATCCCGCCTAATATTCCGCCAGATTTGTTTGTTTCAGTAATAACGTTACCAGTGGATTTATCTATCACAAAGGAATCATTGTTTTCAGAACCCTTCATCGTTGAACCTCTAAATCCAGAGCCAAATTCAAGTCCTTTTACTGCAGGGATGCTAAAAATACCTCGTGATATCTCAGATTCTATCGATTCGAAAATCGGCTCTCCTAATCCTATTGGCACACCTCGTACTATACATTCAATTATACCTCCTAATGAATCGCCCTCTCTTCTAGCATGCAATATCGAATCCTTCATTCTCTCCGCTTTCTCCGGGTCAGGACAGCGGACGTCATTCAAATATCTGTTTTTAGAAAGCGTATCAAAGGGTATATCGTCAGATTCCATAGTTATATCACCAATTGATTTTGTGTAACTTATTATTTCAATATCTAAATAGTTCTTTAGAATTTTCAAGGCTATTGCCCCACCCATCGTTATGGTAGCAGTCAGTCTGCCTGAAAATCGTCCACTTCCCCTAAAGTCATTAAATCCACCATACTTTAAAAAAGCAGTATAATCAGCGTGGCCAGGCCTAGGTTTTGACATGACTTCATCATATGAACGAGAATCAGAATCCTTGTTCCAAATAATCATGCATATTGGAGCACCAGTCGTAAATCCTTTAAAGAGACCTGAAAGTATTTCGACCGTATCAGTTTCTTTTCTTTGAGTGGTTATGATTGATTGTCCAGGCTTCCTTAAATCAAGTAATGGCTGAACATCTGCCTCCGATAGAGGTAGCCCTGCTGGACAGCCATCTACTATAGCTCCTATGCATTTGCCATGACTTTCACCAAAACTTGACACGGTAAAGTAATTTCCAAGCGTATTTGAAGGCATGAATAAATTTTTAGTTGTAATTCTGATATATTATTATTTTTAATGTTTATTCTGCATCTGATAATCGGTATTTCTTTATTACAAAGCAAACATGATGATTTCAAGTGAACAAATACTCAATTTGAGCCCCAATTGCTTTCAACTCGTTTATAAAATTTGGGAAAGATACAGCAACTGAATTTGCGCTATCAATAATTGAGTTTTCCGTTGATAGACTGGCTATAGTGAAAGCCATAAAAAGTCTGTGATCGTCAAAAGAATTGATTACCGCACTTTTTAATTTATCTGGAGGGTTGATAATGATTGAATCATTGGATTCTTTTATTTCAGCTCCAAATTTTGTTAGTTGAGAGGAAATATTAGAGACCCTGTCAGTTTCTTTATATCTTGCGTGCGACACACCGGTTATTGTTGTCTTATTCCTAGCCTTCAGTGACAGAATTGCAACTACTGGAAGTAAATCTGGGGTTCCAACTAAATTAAAATCCCCACCATCCAATTTGATTGATCCATCTATTTTGGCTACTCCTTTATTCCTATCGACCTCAATTCTGCCTCCCATTTTTTTAATAATATTGATTATATCCATGTCTCCCTGTGGCATTGTAAAGTCCAAATTCTTGATAGTCAACACACCTTCGGACACGATCGCCGCAGACATTAGCAACGCAGCAGTTGAAAAATCCCCTGGGACTCGAAAGGTTTGGGATTTATAGTCATATTCGACAGACAGTCTATATTCCTCTGAGATTGTTTCATTTAGATTAGACACTTTTGGATTTTTTTCGCCATCTTCAAAATGATCAGAGTGTAGTCCCTTTGATGAATTCTCTACTTTGGCACCAAATTTTTTCATCATAAATATTGTAGAATCAATATACGGTTTGGAAACTTGGTTGCCTAAGACTTGAATTGTAATAGGTCTTTGAGCATAAATTCCAGAAAGTAGTATTGATGATATGAATTGGCTAGAGATCTGTCCACTAATTTGAGTGGTTCCGCCTTTCATACCACCAGCCTTCACAACAAGCGGAGGAAAGTAGCTGCGATTTGTGGAAAAACAATTAACTCCCAGCTGATTTAACGCTTTGATTAGATCTCCCATTGGTCTTTTTCGAAGACTCTTATCACCTGTTAAAATACTATAACCGTCATTTACCAAAGAACACATTGAGGTAGCCATTCTAATGGTTGTACCTGAGTTGTCGGCAAATACTACATCATCAGGTGTTTTAAAACCTCTCCTACCTCCATTACTTTCTACTATGAGGTCCTGTGTACTGACTAAAATATCCACTTTCTGTTTTGGTCCACTAACCAGATTCACTGGATATTTATCTGACACATCAATATTAGACTCTACACGATCATTAGACTCTATGTCTAAAGAATTAACGCTTACTCCTAGCATTTTAGCACATTCTATCGATGCAATGGTGTCCCGAGAAATTAGTACATTTTCAATGTGGGATTTACCGGAAGCAAGGCTCGATATTAATATCGCTCGGTGACTATAACTTTTACTTGGAGGGCAAATAACCTCACCGTATAGTTGGGATCTTTTTACTTTTATTTCCACGTAAGTGACCTGCTATCTTATTCACAGAAAATTAATATCAATATTCCTATTGTTGAAAGCCACGCTCATACATTCCTTATTGGTATGAGGGATGTATTAAAGCCTTGACCAAACCAAAGCATACAACCTCCAGGTCGGCTTTTCTCCCATTCCTCAAGGATCCGGATCTCATAATTCGCCTCGCTTACAGATAAAACGGGATTTGAATCTTGATCTGGTTGACTAATCCTGTCCTCAATCACCTATTTTTAGAAAGCAATTGTTTGAATAATCCTCTAATTTGTTCTTTAGCATGGTGTTAAAAAAAAATCTCCTAGGCATGTACGTCTGTCTGGTTGTTTTTCATTGAAAATTTCAACTCTACTAGGTTCAAATAATATTGCTTTCCTTTGGAGTAAGTAGTAAAATCATTCAATATGGTGTGTTTATTGAATCGACAGGTATTACAAATTGTCAAAAGAACCATTAATTATTACCTTGATCTCGAATCGGTATTCAAATACGGTATCAAATATTTAAGAGGAGCAGGTTTAAAAGCTGATTCTGATATGTAATTATTCAACTGTCGCTTTGGTGTTGTTAACTTTTGCTAGTATTATTTTCCCGTCAAATTTTTCCATCGAATTTACGAAATTTTCAACATTGTCCTTATAGATTATCGCAGCAATAGCTGGTCCATTTCCTGAATGACTAATTCCTAAACAATGGTTTTCCAAAGCATTAATCATGGGTGCGTAGTTATTGTAAAGTACTGAGTTTATTAGAACACCGTTGAGATTCATCGCTTTCCAATAATCTCCTTTCAGAGCCAGCCTAAAGGCATGATTAAACAAGTCTTTATGAATTTTTAACTTTGGAACTTCGCCTCTAGCAACACCTGCAGGCAGATATATAACAACAGCAAGATCGCTATTTACCATGTCTCTCTTTATTATTTTCTTATAGTGATTATCAGTCAATACTACCCCGCCATAATAGCATGCACAAGCATCGTCGAATGCCCCAGTCATGCTCACCTTTGCCCATAAAGACGAATTTACTGCGGTGTTTAGTACGGCTCTGTCATAGATCTGATCATCCAATAATTTGTAACATGCAAGGGATATGGCATTTGAGACCGCACTAGAGCTTTTCAACCCCCAGCCCGCAGGTATTTCAGAAACCAAGTTAATTGTTATAAAATGATTTTTCAAAATGCTAGCTGGCAGAATACTGCGGATTATCTTATTCACCAACTTATCATTAACAAAATTTCTTGATATTCCATAATGACCGGGCTCAAGTGATATTTTTACCTTGACTTTTTGGGAAATACCAAATGTACAACCCTTACCTGTTGCAATGGCATTCACTATAGATACGGCACCAGACATAGTAACAGAGGCAGAAGAATTTTTCATTTTACTCGGGTTCACCAAATATACCCAGTAATGCCTTTCTCATGACTTCCTTTGGTGCTTTCAATCCTGTCCATATTTCAAATGATTGATAACCTTGATTTAGTAACATCTCGTACCCAAATATTACCTTTGCACGGGCGGTTTTAGCGCACTCCAATAAATTAGTCATAATTGGTTTGTAAATTATGTCAAAGACTACTGATTCATTGTGTATGGATTCTAAGCTTACAAGGCTTTTTTCGTTTTTAAGACCTACTGAAGTAGTATTAATAATCAACTTACATTGTGAGCAAATTTGAGATAATTTTTCATGATCTGAATACTCCATGGGAATACAATTTAATCCTAAATTATTACCTAATTCAATTACTTTTGACAGTTTCTGCTGATCCCTATTCGCAACGAATACTGATTTTATATTTTTTTTTCTTGATAATCCCACTAGAGCAGCTCTACTTGAACCCCCTGCCCCAAGTATTAAAATTTCTATTCCTTGAAAATCCGGCATTCTTTCTTCAATCGGGGCCATTAGTCCATAAATATCTGTATTATAACCTACAAAAATTCCATTTTCGTTTTTAACAGTATTGACTGCTCCAGTCAATGAAGCTTCATCACTTAACCTGTCGACATATCTTGTGATTTCTACCTTGTGTGGAATGGTGACATTGAACCCTGCCACGTTTATATCACGCAACGATTCCACAGATTCTTTCAATTCGTTTGCTTTTACCTTAAACGCAATGTATGAATAATTTAGATTTAGGTACCTAAACGCAGCATTATGCATTAATGGAGACAAAGAATGTTCTACGGGATCTCCTATAATACAAAAAGTCTTTGAAGATTTATCTGCGACTACTTGTTGATTAGATGCATCCACATCAAGACTGCTCATGCTCTATTCAGAATAGTTGTAAAGCATATTTATTCTAAAGCACTATATTATTAAATCCATTATTCGCAGGTTTGTTTCTAGTCTACCTTTTCTCAAGTCAAATTCTAGTGGTGTCATTTGTCCATTTATCCATTTATTTTTCCCTTTAATTTGATTCGTCCATTCTTCTCAATTATATCATCTTGTATGATTAATATTATTAGACCTTTGTATCAGTTATTTCGCATCATAAATATTGTTTGCGGGTGGCCATAGTCAGAAATCATATTCTGTCAAATGGATGACATGACGTGATTCTGATCAACTACTAGTCATCTTCTGCACCAAAAAAAATGCATTAAGTTGTTTTGGAATAATACTTTTACTCGAATAATGTTTTAATCTACAAGACTCTTATATTCTCTTGTTTTGAATTAGTTAAGATAATTCACTGAATACTGAACCTAGTTATAATAACTATAGCAAATCATGGAACGTTATTTGTAAGGATGATTCGGATAAGATAGTCCGTTACAAAACGGTAAAATTAGAAATTGGTCAAAGAAAATTTTTAATCTCTCGTAATCATTTATCAAATCAATTTATTTTTAAACAACTCATAAATCGATTTCATTTGGTCTATCGACAATTGACCTGGAGCTAACGCTGCGCCGACTGACGCATAAGTAAATGGGGCATCACCCACCACCGTACACAAAACTCTACTCAATACACCCTTATCACCCATTGCGAAAGCAACCAAGTTAATATGAGTATCAATTGATGAATATAGGCTTAGGATCCTAATTGAATCGTCTATGGATTTGGCGGTAGTGACTATTTTTAAAAGTGGGCTGTAAATTTGCATGTTTTTAACTTGTTCTAATAGGTAACCAAATTCAGGAGTCTGCGAAAAATCATGCCAACTTACCAGAATATGGGTATTTTCATTTTCAACTAGATCAGCTACAAAGTCATTATTGGAAATTAATTTGTATTCAATATCAACAAAGAGCGGCTTTCTATGAATAAAATTGTCTATTATTTCAGCTCTTTTCTTAGGATCGTTAGAAAATTTCCCACCTTCATCCTCAGGTCTGATTGTATAAATGCATTTGTCTTTATATCTTGATAAAATATCTAAATAATGATCTAGATTTTCGAAATTACTAAGGTAATCAAATCGGCACTCGATTATATCGGCTCCCTTGTTTAGCGCCTCATCGATTTTGTTTATGGTTAATAGCAAATCTTTGCTGTCATCAATATCCTCCATTACAGGAATAGATGCACATAATTTTCTATTGGTAGACAAGATCGGATGATTAAAGAACCAGTATGATATCTTTATGTCTTTCTCAATATCCAAATGTTTTAGCTAGGTTCGATTAAAGTCTAGTTTGTTACTCTCTTTTAATTTTACTATCGCTATCCCAATTGCATATAGTAACAACATTGGTATCGAGATAAACCACATAGTTATTCCACTACCATCAGGCGTTATTATCGCACCAAAGAGGATTATTATCAATAGCGCGTATTTAAAATTCTTTATCCAAAATTGTATACTGACAAGACCACTAGATGTAAGCATGAACATTACGAGTGGTAATTGAAAGGAGATCCCAAACGCTATAAAAAACTGCAGTACAAAGTTAATGAAATCTGAGATATTTAGAAAAGTAAGGACGCCAATTGTTTGTCCGTATTCATACAAGAATGTTAGAGTGATTGGAATAGCCAAATAAAAAGAGAAAGCCATTCCGCTTATGAATAGAACCGATGTGGGTAGTAGAAAAGTAAAGAAAGCTCTTTCCCTACTTGTAAAAGACATAGCAGGGCTAATGAATCCAAAAAATTCTTTAACAATTAAGGGGATTGAACAAGAAACCGAAATTAAGATCGCAACATAAATTTGAGCAAAAAGGGCTTGTCCCGGCGCTGTTTGGATCAAATCTACACCCTGCGGGATCAAGTTTTCACTTAAAAATAAAGTCACCTGACTTGCGATATTATTATAGACCGTCGGAACAAAGAAATAGAACGAATAATTATTCACCGTCACCAGGTGAATACCAAAAACGGTACAAACAATCATTATTGCTATGGTAATGACTATAATCCTCAAAAATCGATTTCGTAGTTCTTTTACATGATCAATGAATAGCATATCGCCAGGTGCCATTTACCTTAGACTATTGTACCAAAAAAAGTAAAAAATATAAACTATGCTTAATTTGAGCCTTATTAAGAATGATTTAGTTGTAAAATTATCATCTGGTCTATAAATTTATACAACATGTGAAGCTATTTTCTTCCAATTTGCTATGAGGGCTTCAGGTCTAATATGAAGATCCTCGTTCATGATTCTTTTTTTTGCTAAGTCTACATATTCCTGCTTAATGTCTATACCTAGAAAATGTCGATCAAGATTGTATGCCACCTTTGTAGTTTGACCACTTCCATTAAAAGGATCCAACACTATGTCTCCATTGTAAGAATAAATTTTGAGTAAACGATACGGGATTTCCTCTGGAAAAGGGCATGGATGTTCGATATAGCCTGGTGGTACCGGAGCTATATGCCACACAGAATTAGCTATCTCTTTGGTCCACTCTTCATGAGTAGCCGGTAGGATTTCTCTTCTTTGATTCCTGCCGCTCTTCACGTCGCCCTTTCTTAATACTAAAATGAATTCGTGCATAATATTTGCTCTGTAGTATTTTGGATACGGGTTTATGACAAATGAGCCATAACGGTTAGTTCCGCCGGTTACTTTATGCCAAATGATTTCTTCATGAAGACTCCAGTTTCCGCCGGGTGTCACTAATCTTGATAGTAACAAATGGGGCAGCGGAATCAATGTACCATTAACAACTTCGTTTGCTATCACAATACAGCAATAACCCCCTTCCTTAGTTACGCGATATACCTGATTATTAAAAATAGTAACCATGTTTTCTATATATTCATCCAAACTGACCTTTTGAATTCCTCTATAATACTCTGTATTCTTTTTTGAGGCGTGTAAATCATAGTCTATGGCATTTCCATAAGGAGGTGAGGTCACTGTCAACTGGATACTCCCAGATGGAACATTTTTTAATATCTTTTCACAGTTTCCTAGTAAAATTTTATCATATAGAGATTCGGACCTGATTAGCACAAATCCTGTTTTTGTATAAGGTCCATAATCACATTACTCTAAAAATTTATACTGATTGATAAAAACATTTAACAAATATTATGAAACTGTTTTATCATTTCTCAAGGATGTATTCGTTTGAAACCTCCATACCGAAATGTCTACCTACAGATGGAATGGAATACACCAATATCTTATCACCGCGTTTTGCATGTGTTACCGGTAGAATTTGACCGCTCTCATCCAAAAATCTAATAGTTTCAGCATTTTGGACTATAATGGTTCCCATCTCATCATCATTAATGGCTGCTCTAAAAAGACGTAACGGTCGAGATTCTATTTTAGCTCTCCCAACACCGACCATTCTGGCCTCGCCTTTGGTGTTCACTATTAAGACCTGACTTCCAGATTCAAGCTCTGACAAATACTTTGTTGTACCATCCGGAGTTATAGTGTAACAATGTACTGCACCCGCGTTCACTCTAAAAGGACGAGGTGATGTAAAGGACGAGCCTATGGACTCGTTGTGGATTAGGAACAAAAAATTCGACTTATTTCCAACCAGCATTCCTTCGCCCTCACCCAGCATAGATACAGTATCGATACACACTCTTTCGCCCATTCCTACCTCCTGTACTTCTTTTATTTCTGCAATTTTTATTTGAAAAGAAGATCTCTTGATGATATTTCTTGCTCTAACTATTTCCTCTTCGCTATTTGTTGACATTATTACTCCGTCTACCCCCAATTCTAAAACAGTGAATAGAGTTTCGACTTCCTCTATGGATTTTGCGACAGCGAATATTTCGGTTCCGGTATTTTGGAGCGAAGCTATGGCATTTTCAAGCGGTATTATCCTCCAATCGTCCAAGTCTATAATAACAAATGACAAACGAAATTTATCTATAATGCCCTTCATTTCGTCTATATCTCTATTACTGGTAACCTTTTTGTAGACCCCTATTTTCGTCCCTGCAGTGAGATTTCCTGATTTAATTTTTTCAAGATGTTGTTCGGATTCAACAATCATATAATCTGCATACTGGGAATTAAAAATAGTTTTAATTTTAATTGAATTTTTGTCCAGACCTTCAAGCTTCTCTGAAGGATCGATATAAATCAAATCGATTTCGTCTTTGACTCGGGTAATGAGACTAGCGAATTCAACAAATTCCTTTCCTCCACCTAAAGCTGGGATACTTGAAAGATCAGAATTGGAATAGATTAATGGTTTTAATATTATTTTTTTGGCTTTTTTTTTATTCTTACTTTCTTCCGCTTTTCTTAGATTTGATTCTGCCATAATGCTTGTTCTCTATGATAATAGCATGCAAGGCTTTTATTATTTCATTTGGATTATTATGCTGAAAAATATTTCTGCCAAAAGTTACGCCTATTGCTCCTGCGCTCATCGCATCATTACACATTTGCAATATATCATTGTCTGAATTAGATTTTGGCCCCCCTGCAATAACAATTGGCACAGGACATGATTTTATGACTCCTTTAAAGGAATCTACGTCGCCCGTGTATACAGTCTTTACTATATCCGCACCTGCCTCAGCACCAATTCTAGCTGTATGAGCAACTATAGTCGGATCATGCGGATTGGTAATGTTGTCACCCCTAGGATACATCATCGCGATTAATGGAATATTCCATTCATTGCATTCATCAGATACTTGACCCAGCTTGTATAGCATGCCAGGCTCCTCTTTGGATCCAATATTTATATGCAAAGAAACAGCATCGGCCCCAAGCCTTATCGCTTCTTTCACTGAACCCATCAAGATTTTGTTGTTAGGATCTGGGCCAAGGGAGGTAGCAGCGGACATGTGGGCAATTAATCCTATAGAAGGGGGTGTGGGGAGAGATTTTATGATCCCTTTGTTTACTAGAAAACAAGTTAAACCCGAATCCTGTGTTTGCGTTATCAGTTCAGATATATCTTGGATTCCCTTTAATGGGCCACTGCTGATTCCGTGATCCAGCGGGATGCACAACATTTTTCCCTTTTTCAATATACGATTGAGCCGTATTTCTTTCCCAAGGACCATAATACAAGAAAAATTATGAACCTATTTAAAAGTGATATGGTTGATTTAATAAAATTATTCGTATCCAGTCATAGGTTCACCTCAAAATTTTACAGATAGGTGGAAATGTTAATTTATGTTGATTATTTTCCATCCTGTGCTGAACATTCTGAATTACGTCTAAAGGCAATCTAGGAAATTCATTTGAAATATCTTCTTGCATGTCCCT
The DNA here is from genome assembly GCA_041747305.1 of Candidatus Nitrosocosmicus sp. Taxonomy (GTDB): domain Archaea; phylum Thermoproteota; class Nitrososphaeria; order Nitrososphaerales; family Nitrososphaeraceae; genus Nitrosocosmicus. Next base: position 17,879 of record JBGTFK010000009.1, on the reverse strand, counting down.
CTGTAAATTATGGAATTTCTCAAAGAATTGGATAATTCTATCTACTTGGATGAATGGTAGGCCTAAATCGTCTTCAGTGAATTGGTCGGCCCACAGTCTTGCACTGCTTTTCTTATCTATTACTGAGCCTGGAATTTCAAGGTACTTTGCTAGACCTACCAATTGGGTCTTGTACAAATCTCCTAGCGGAAGTAAATCCGCAGCTCCATCTCCGTATTTTGTAAAATAACCAAGCATCAACTCGGTCTTATTTGATGATCCTAATACCAGCCTTCCCATTAGGCCTGAGTAATAATACAACACACACATTCTGACTCTAGCAACCAGATTCCCAGTCAATAAATTATTATCTGTGTCCTTAACTATTTCTAAGAAACTATCTTTGGGTTTATTTATGGAAATTTTTTCATAATCAATTTTCAAGTTAGAGCATACCCTAAGAGCATCTTCGATGTCGCTTGATGGGGTTACTTCTTCATCTGGCAATATCAATCCCTTTACATTTTTTGACCCAATCGCGCGTGTTGCTAAATATGCCAGCACAGTAGAATCTATACCTCCAGAGATTCCCAAGACCACTCCATTTGATTTTCTAGATTCAGTTTCTATTTTTATGAAATTCATAATTCCCTGGCTTATTGATTCAGAGTTCATCGAATTTGAAGTCATTATTAAAAATATCATATTAATTTTGTCATGCTGCTTTATTTGGTTTGGACGCTGGTGTGAAAACCCATCAAAAAAGAGAGGTTAGTTTGAATTAATAGAATTATTTTAATATGCAGAATCGATATTAAAATTAAGGTCATTGGATACACGCAACATAGGTTTAAGGAATATCGAGGTAGCGGACACAAAGATATGTTCAATCGATGGTGAAAATGGAAAGTTAATCTATCGGGGTTATGACATACTTGACCTGGCAAATCATTCTACTTATGAGGAAACAGCATTTCTCTTGTTATTTGGAGATTTACCAATAAAAGAGGAACTTGATGATTTTAACTCAAAATTAACTGAATCACGAAGAATTCCTGATTCAGTTACAATAAACATGAAAAATAAACCTGTCACGGCACATCCAATGGATGTACTACAGTCGTCAATTTTAGACTTAGCGGATTATGACCGCAATAGGGTAGATGAGGGGAAAATTGCCAACATTGAAAGGGCTATATCATTAATTGCAAAGATCCCTACTATTGTTGCTGCATGGGATAGGATTAGAAACAACAGGGATCTGATAGAGCCACTTGATAATAATTCTCATGCACATAATTTTTTATATATGCTTAGGGGAGAACATCCAAAGCATGAAATATCAAAGATATTTGATATCAGCCTAATTCTACACGCTGAACATAGTTTTAACGCCTCAACTTTTGCTGCTCGAGAAATAGCGTCAACACGTGCTAGTATATACGCAAGTATAGGCGGTGCGGTGGGTGCCTTGTCTGGGGAACTCCACGGAGGAGCTAATATTCAAGTGATGAAGATGCTACTTGAGATTGAGAATGTAAACAATGTTGAAAAATGGGTCCAGGCTAGGCTAGCAAAAGGTGCAAGAGTAATGGGAATGGGACATGCAGTATACAGAACAACCGACCCAAGGTCGGAAGTTCTCGCAACACTCTCTAGGGCTATTTCCAAAGATAGAGATACAAAATGGTATGATATGACCGAAAAAATTGAAGAAGTCACTAAGAAAGTGATGTATCAGACAAAGAAAATGTTGATTTACCCGAATGTTGATTTGTATAGTGCCTCACTATACTATAGTCTAGGAATTCCGATTGATCTAAATACACCAATTTTTGCCATATCTAGAATAGCTGGATGGAATGCTCACATTATTGAAGAGAAATTTGCTGAAGCTGCCCCAAAGCCCGCCCTTTATAGACCAAAGGCAGTATATGTGGGTAGGTATTGTGGCCCGATGGGCTGTGAATATGTGAGTCTTATCAATAGAAAAACTCAGAATCCCTAAACATCATGGTGCCCAATCCAAATAGAAAATGATATGTTCTTAAATTTATAAGGACCATCAAATTTCTCTAAATAATATCGTTGAATTACTCAGGCAAGAACAATGTCAAATATAGTGATGTTGGGATAGACGTTGATAAGCTAAAGTCAATTCAAAACTCAATCGGGAAAAGTATCGAAAGTACTCATCTATTACCAAAAAAAGGTAAAGTAATTTCTGGATATGGTCACTATGCTGGGCTCATTGAATTTAACAAAAAAATAATGACATTGCACACCGATGGCGTCGGATCAAAGATCTTAGTAGCTCAAGCAATGAACAAGTACAACACGATTGGTATTGACTGTATAGCTATGAATGTTAATGACACTGTTTGTTTAGGAGCTACTCCTGTAGGGTACCTTTCTTATGTAGCCTTGGAAAAAACTAATGATAATTTGTTAAAGGAGATTACTAAAGGCCTGGTAAAAGGGGCTATAATGTCCAACGTAGCAATAGTTGGAGGAGAAACAGCAATACTTTCTGATATTATTACGGGACAAAAGGAAGGTTATAATTTTGACCTTGCAGGAATGGTTCTAGGGATATTAGAAAATAAGAGAAAAATGATACTTGGGGACAAGATTACACCAGGTGATGTAATAATAGGAATAAAGAGTTCTGGAATCCATTCTAATGGCTTGACCCTGGCAAGAGAAGTTTTGCTAAAACATCATGGCATAAACGACAAACCTGATTTTATAAATAAATCAGTAGGAGATGAATTATTAACACCTACCGCTATATATTCAAATATCATCTTAAAAGTAGTTGAAAAATTTGCAGCGAAAATACATGGATTGGCACATATAACAGGAGGTGCATTTACAAAACTAAAAAGATTGAATGGACGTGTAGATTATGTTTTGGATAATTTGCCTGCTATTAGCGGCGTATTTAGGCAAATCATGGTGGATGGAAATATTTCAGAAAAAGAAATGTATAGGACTTTTAACATGGGCATTGGGTTTTGTATAATTGCAGCGAGAGAATCAGCAGATGAAATAATTGAAACAATAAATAACGAGAAAATGAAATCCGGCATAATTGGAAACATTCGTAGAAACGGAAAGGGTAATTCATTAATTAAATCATCAAAAGATAACGGAATGAAAGCAGTCCAATTATAAACAAGATATTTATCTTGTTAAATTGTTTGATAGATATATTGTTTGCTATTAAAAATCATTTTATTTTAATGTGATAACTAAATAATAAATATTCCAGTAATTTACTTTGAAAAACAGATAGTTTCTTTTTTCTTGTTTAGAATTTAAAAGATATCAACTTAATTTTTTAAAAATTTTCATTTTGAGGTCATAATTCATGGACCTTGACTAGTAAGCCATAGAATTTGAAAAATTTACTGTTTTTTTCCATAATTTTACATTTGGTCTGGCCAGCCTTAGATTTCTGATTATATTCCCATTTCCATTTCCTTTTCCCTTCTGGTACCCCCATTTATTCCTCCTAAATTGGTGGACAAAATTTCAGAGGGGTAGGAAGAGATATTTAGTCGAACTAATAGATAGATTTTCAGAGGGAGACATTCGCTAGATTGTTTGTTAATGCGTCTCGATATAATGCTAAAGATGATAACTCATATCAGCAGATATGCCAGGAAATTGCTAATGATATCTTATCTAGGAATGATGGTATTAATTTGATGAGCATTAGTGAGATAAATAAACTAATAAAATTAAAATCCTCTCGATATAAGCTACCAACTATTCCAAAATATGCTGAAATAAACCGATACATCCCAATGACTAGCCAATATAAAAGATTACTAAGGAAAAAGCCTGTGAAGACTCGGTCAGGAATTGCAGTCATTACAGTTATGCCTATGCCCTACGATTGTCCTCATGGGAAATGTATTTACTGTCCTGGGGGGAAGGAATATAATACACCCCTTAGCTATATCGGCACTGAACCTTCTACCAAATTCGCTCAAAGAGTAAAATATGATTCTTATGAACAGATTCGTTACAAAATAATGCAGTTGATGGAAGGGGGTCATGAGGTTAGTAAGGCAGAATTAGTTATAGTTGGAGGAACGTTTCCATTTTATCCGAAGGATTACCAAATTTATTTTGTTAAAAGATGTTATGATGCCCTCAATTCTATTAAATATGTAGAACCTGCGATCCAAACACCAACCGAATATTCTGGTAGCCTAGACGAGAACGCTATTCTTTCACCAGAAAGTTCTGAAGTGGCCAGCACATTTAAAACCAACTCGCTCTTAATGTCACTCAATAAATCAAAGGAACAAAATGAAACAGCTTTTGTAAGATGTGTTGGTCTGACCATTGAAACAAAACCAGATTATTGCAAAATGGATCATATCAATTTAATGCTAGAACTTGGAACAACCAGAATTGAGCTAGGTGTCCAATCACTAAATGACACTGTCCTAAAGTGGGTTAATCGAGGTCACACCGTCCAAGACGTTTATAGAGCATTTTATGAGGCCCGCAACTGTGGTTATAAGATTGGGGCTCATATGATGCCTGGATTGCCGGGTTCTTCTTTTGAACAAGACTTGAATGATTCATTGAATTTGTTTGAGGATGAAAGACTAAAGCCAGATATGTTAAAAATCTATCCCACCCTTGTAATACGAAATACGGGGCTGTACAAATTATATCAACAACAAAAGTACAAAAGTTATTCTACAAACGAATTAGTGGAACTTTTAGTAGAAATAAAGAAAATCATCCCACCATGGGTAAGGATTATGAGAATACAGAGAGAAATAGAAGCTCCTGATATCATATCAGGTCCTAAAATGGGAAACATTAGACAATTAGTGTTAGAAGAATTAAAAAGGCAAGGAATAAAGTGCAGATGTATCCGATGTAGAGAGATTGGATTATATGAAAACAAAATAGAATTTTCAGACGATGATGTATTGTTGTTTAGAACAGAGTATAATGCATCTAGAGGAAGAGAAATTTTCTTATCTTTCGAGTTAAAGGATAGGACGTTACTTTTAGGTTTTCTCCGGCTACGAATCATGTCTGATCCACTTAGAAAGGAACTACAAATAAAATCTGACTTTATGAAAGGATCGGGTAACAGCAACATGTCTGATTCCTTAGTCGAATCATTTACCTCTGCAATTGTGCGAGAACTACATGTGTACGGGACAGTCGCAAAGATAGGCGAGCAAGTTTCGAAGAAACAACAACCTTCATCCACTAATACTAAATCCGATTTGATGGTTAGAAATAGTGATAATAGCAATAATAATATTCAAAGTATGTTTAATTTTGCTGCTATTGCTGGCGGGTTAGCTCCTAATAATCAAGTTAAATATCAACACAAGGGTCTTGGACGAGGCTTGTTAGCTGAAGCCGAAAGAATCTGCAGAGAGGAATTTAGTTTGAAAAAAATTTCAGTAATCAGTGCGGTAGGAACCAGAGATTATTACAGGAAATTTGGATATACTAATAATGGTCTGTATGTTACAAAGCTATTATAGGATATATGAGTAGTTCTCCTGAAAATATAATTGGGAAAGGAACTTGGATTGATAAAATTGCTTATACCTTAGTCGAACGAGAAAAAAAACTCGGTAGGTCGACCTCTAATATCAAAGTTGAAAGCGGGTTAGGTGCATCCGGTATCCCACACATTGGAAGCATGGGCGATGCTGTAAGAGCCTACGGCATTTCTTTAGCGCTACAAAATCTCGGTTATGCATCCGAACTAATAGCGTTTTCCGATGACCTAGATGGATTAAGAAAAGTACCAGCTGGGCTTCCCAAATGGCTAGAAAATCACATTTGTAAACCAGTTTCTACTATACCAGACCCATTTGGTGATTGTCACGATTCTTACGGCCAACATATGAGTAGTTTACTATTAGAAGGATTAGAGTTGGCTGGAATAAAGTATACTTTTAAGAGCGGTACCCAAACCTACAAGAGTGGAATACTAACCGAGCAAACTCACACCATACTTTCAAATAGTAAATTAATTGGTGAGAAAATTGCTGAATCTACTGGTCAACAAAAATATCTCAAATTTCTTCCTTATTTTCCTATTTGTGAAAATTGTAACAGACTATATGTTGCCAACTCGATTGACTATTTAGAAAATGAGAGAGCAGTGACTTATTCATGTACAGGTAATACGATTGGAAAAAAACTAATTCAAGGCTGCGGGCACACTGGCCAAGTTAAAATACGTAGTGGAAATGGAAAATTGGCTTGGAAAGTTGAATTTGCTGCCCGATGGCAAGCGTTTGACATTAAATTTGAAGCATTTGGCAAAGACATTATGGATTCTGTAAAAATGAATGACTGGATCTGTGATGAAATTCTGAAATTTAGTCATCCATTGCATACAAAGTATGAGTTGTTTTTAGACAAGGGTGGCAAGAAAATAAGCAAATCCGCCGGAAATGTCTTGACCCCACAAATGTGGCTAAAATATGGAACTCCAGAATCACTCCTATTATTATTATATAAAAGAATTTCAGGGACTAGACATATTGGGATAGACGATATTCCGGCCCTCATGGATGAGTATGATTTATTTGAAGATATTTTCTTTGGAAGAATAACTGAGCCAAATGATAGCAAGCGATCGAAAATAAATGGGGTATACGAATATATCAATCATCTTCATCCACCAGTTGATGATTCTTCCTCCATTCACATACCTTACAGGATATTAATACAACAGGCAAATTTATTTAAGAACCAGGATCAGGAATCAGGTCTGTTACTAAATACCATATTTGATAGACTAAAGAAATATCGTCTGGTAAAGGAAGAAGACATTAAGAAAAAGGATCTAATCAATAAAATAACACTTGCTATAAACTGGGTGGGAGATTTTAATGGACCCAACGATGGTGAAGGTGAAGGCGACAATACTAGAGCCGATGAAAAGGTAGAAATGACCAGCATGCAGAAGGACGTGATATCTAAAATAGGAAATGAGTTATCTAACTTGGCATCAAATCTAGAAAATAACAGGAAGGATGCTAAAACTCAAGACGATGATTTGGCCCAAGACGTACAAACTATTATCTTTAATAACGCAAAAAACAACAATCTTCAACCTAAAGAAATCTTTAAACTCCTGTATAAGATTTTAATAAACGCAGAAAAGGGTCCAAGACTTGGGAACTATATTGTCGACCTTGGTATAGATAACGTGGTAAAAGTAATAGAGAAGAGAACTTGACTCTATAGGTAAGAGTTGAATACATATTAGATTTTCATGTTAATGGAAGAATAACGATGTCAATTATTTCACTACAATCTTTTAGGGACGTCCTTTATGAGTATCAAAATTTAATCATCGTAATTGGATTAATTATCTCATTTTCGGGAGGCAGCTGGGATATAACATTTCATATTTTGAGCCAGCCTGAAAGTTTCTTCTCACACCCGCACTCCTTAGTATATACTGGAATTTTTATAGTAATCAGCATATTTTTCATTAATTTTAGAAAAAACATATCGAATAAAAATCCAAATAGGAAAGCCAATTTCATAATATTATTAGGTGCTGTTTTAATTCTTGCAGCAGGTCCGTTTGATTTCTTTTGGCACCTACAGTTTGGTTTAGACGGCCTTCTCAGTCCACCTCATGTTACGTTGTTGAGTGGGTGGATGTTAGTTGGCTTTGGTAACCTTCTAATTACAAACGATTCGATTTGTTTGAATTTAAAGAACAGGAGATCAGAAAAGAACAGTTCTGTTTATAGGGCAGAAATAAACTATCAGGACTATGATAGAAATGACCATAATGATTTATGCACAGTCGATTACACAAACAATTTGGGCGAGAAAAAGATCACTCTTCTTAAATTTCAACTTTTTCTTAATCTTTCTTTTATCTTATTAATTTTATCTGGATTTATCTATTTCTTTTCGCTACCATTTTCAGAAACTCAATTTTATAATTACAACCCTGATCCACTAGTTGCTTTTATTGTATATGGTCTTGGGTTCCCACTATTGCTTTCTAGCTTTTTCATAAGAATATTGAAAAACTATCCAGAATTTGATAAAATGATCCTTTTAGTAGGAAGTTTTTATGTAATAATCATGCTTTTGACTCAGATCCTCTCAAATCCATTCTTATCTGGGTATTCAGGGTACTATATGTTAAACGTAATACCATTTGTGACGATTTATCTACTTAACAACAAGCAAAGAAGGAAAAAATTTACCAAAATGAATGTAATAGCACCACCACCGCCACCACCAGGTAATTCTAAAGACAAGACGGAAAAATGCATGAGTTCAAGAATGTACATTTTCTACGCACTAGTTCTAGCGATTTCATCATTTACGATATGCTTTCCGCTCAATACCTACATATTAAATGAAGAACTCTACGGATATTTGTTATACCAGAATCTAGTTTCGAAAGTGTATACTCAACTATTTGGCGACTATTTCATTATTATCTTGGGTATTTCGGTTATTGGTGGGCTTTTGGGACTTGGGCTGGAGATGAGTACGCTGGTAATAAAAGCGTCATGGTATAAAGTAAATCAGTTACGGCAATATTTTAGCGAACATAAGCACGGAGGCGACTAAATCTCTTTCGTATTCTGTGAAAATATAAAGTAGAGGTTTTGGTAAAGTAATAATAAAATATATTTTGCGCGCCTCTTATATCCAACTATGAGAAACACCAGATTGCCGTCCATTTCTGATATCGTTTCAGAATCAAAGGAAGAAAGGATCATTTGTTATAGAAAATTCTTCGCTGAATTGAGGCTAAATAGGTTACATTTTCAATTAACAATTTTGAACTATTTCTCTAGTCTGGATATGCCAGAAAATAGTCAATCTTTTGCAAACGAGCTTGAAAACTATATTTCTTTTTTTAAAAAATTGGATGATTGGTTGGAAAAATTAAAACTTGAAGGGTTATACCCAGAGTTTCAAGAACAATGCTTAGATGAGATTAAAGCCATAGAACAAATTATCCAAAGCTATGAAGGTAAAATGAAAAATTAAGGACCGGGCTTATTCTCCAATCCTCCAAGGTAAGTTATGATGGCATTAACTATTTTTTCGTGATCTGCTTCTTTCTCAAGTGATAGTCTAATTATGTGCCCACTGAGCGGAAAAGAAAGCATTTTAATTTTTTTCCTGACTGTTAGGGAATAAACTACCTCCCCTAACTTAGAGTCAAAATCGGTATGTAATTTTGAAATCAAGGCAAATTCCATGTATATTTTTATAGATTCAGTCTCAGATTCCAGTGAAATTTTTCCAGGTCTCATTCCACCATACACCAATCTGCCCATATCGTCTATCAACCCTACAAATCTAATGTCTGGGTCTAGCCCTACAATAAAATCATAAATGGCTTTATAGTTTAATTTATTATCCCTGATCAATACTTTCACCGCCTAGAATCAAATGCCGGACCAGCATATTTAGCTTTGGGAATAATCTTTAGAAAGCAGTTCCCTGATGCCTCATTAAACTCACATACCAATTAGATGCAAGGCTTGAAACCATGTTCTGCATCTTTGATGCAGCTGTGAAATGATAACATACTAATAATAATTTTCTGAATGGAAAGTAATTGATAAAAAAGGCTGTTGATTGAATAGAAATGAGTTTTAAACACTGGGAGAAAATATACAAAAGCAATTAGAAAACTATACGACATTCTTGTTTAAACTTGTAGATTGGGTCACAATAAATCCATTTTTTAATCCTAAAAACATAATATAGCATATCACTCAAAATGAAAAGTAAAAGCGGGGTTGGCTGCCCGTGGATGAAAGCACGACCCCCCTTTTACTGATGCTTGCCGATCATTTTAGACCGGTTCGTATTCTAGAATTATCATAAAAGTATAAAAAGATCATCATTTCGCTGACGATCAATTACGGAATTCATTTGCAAAAAGGCTACTGAATGTTTAACCTATAATTTCAATATGGAACGAAAGAAAAGAAAAGAAAAGAAGATAGAAATTATGCGAATTCAGTAATGTACCACAAATTATATTTAAGAATCATTCAATGAAATACAATTCAAATGCAAATAGGATTTAAGGTCTTAATTATTAGTGGTGCTCTATTCTTATCTTCAATAATTGTGTTCTTTATATGGGGAATGTCCTTTAGTGGCATGTTCATTCAGAATAATCCAACCCTCTCAACAAACCAGATAACCCTTGATCCCTTAACGGCCTATAATTCCAGTATTTTCATTAATTCTACCGATAAGCTGCTTACTATTACTATTGATTCTATTGACAATGATCAGGCAGAGCTTAACGAATTGGTAACTGATCCAGATGGAGAAATAGTATCAAACTCTACTTTTCTAAAAACCTATTTTTCTACTTTAACTCCAAATTTAACAGGAAGGTATGATATTTCGGTGTTTAACCTGGATGAAAATAATCAAGCTTCAATTTATCTATTTTTCGGGATTTTACCCTTCTTAAATGAAAGTGGTGAAATAGACCTAAGTAGTTTTGGTGGCCTGGTTTTAGGAGTGATTTTGTTTATCGGAGGATTGGTAAGTTTTATCATCGGCATTATCTTATATCTTAAAGATAGAAACAAAGAAAAGTACCGTGGTTATATACCGAGGTAGTATATCAAATTTTGATCCTCTCCAATCCACCGATAGAGGTCAATAAAATATGGACATATAAATCCTATGAGAAACTTTGACAAAATACTTTTAATCAGACCCAATTAAGGGAATTTTTGACAGGTTGTTGAAAATTATCCTGATCTACATAATATATACAGATGCAAAAAAGAATTATCTATAAGAACCTGCCTGTATAAACCAAGAAAACAGATATTGATTCTAAGTTCTAATCATATTTCCTAGTATCGTAACTTATTTATTATAAAAGTTTTAAATTGGAGCGTCAGTAGTTAAGCAAAGAAAATGTCTAAAGGTAAATATCAACAAAAATGAATAATAAAAAAAGGTTAGTTGTTTGATTGTCCTAATACGTTATTTCCGCTGTTAGATTGGAATTGTAAGTTAATATTATTTCCTGATGCAATGCTATTTCCGCCTGATGTGACTGAGCTACTTTGACTGGATTTTTGAGATTGTTTTATGCTTTGACTTGCTTTGTTGCTCTTGTCTCCTTTCTTGTGCTTTGCTTCTGCTTCTCCTGCAATTGCTAATGGAGCTACAATCAATGCAAATGCAATGACTACTGCTGTACATGCTAAAACCGTTTTTGTGTTCATGTGTATCTTATTTAGAATAAGACACAAATATAAAGTTTATTGTATTGGAAATCAAACCCAAATGCACTCAAATCCTCGATACCAGTAAATAAAATAGGAAACACCACGTATGAAAAATACTATTACAAAATTATGTATATATTAAATATATATTAGCTATGTTAAAATTGTATGCTAAAATGTATTATTTATTTTAAATAGAACATTATTATGTACTACTTCAAAACAAATTAAACTTTACAAAATTCATTTTGAAAATTCAATGCCATATAAAAATTAAAGATCTGTTATTCTGTTCAACCTAGAATCTTTTTTAACAACTCTGTGCTAATTTGAATATTGGAAGATAATAGAATTTTGGAAAGAATGTTTCCCTCTGATATACTTCCGAAAGTTTATTCGAAAGAACCTACTCCGCAGGAAAAATCTGAAATTGATGATGTACTAGGTAGCAATATTTTCAATGTGATGCTAAATCGTAGATCGCAGAGAAAATTTGAGGTAAGAGAAATAGAGGCTTGGAAAATAGATATAATATTTGCTGCTGCTGATACAGCACCCACTGCAGGTGGATTTCAGGGTTTTGAAATTTATCATGTAAATACTCCCGAATTAAAGCAAAATCTAATCAAAGCGGCTAACAATCAGCCCTACGTTAACGCACCATTAGTCTTGATATTTTGTTCCAATCCGTCAAGAATTAAATTAAATTTTCATCCCGATGTATTGCATAAATTTTCTATTCAAGACGCTACTCTTGCTGCCGGTTATGCCCAATTAGCCGCCCACGCATTGGGATTAAGTTCTATTTGGATAGGCATGTTCGATGAACATTTAGTAATGGAAATAATCAATACAGGTTTGGTGCCTTCCTCAATCTTGTGCATTGGACATCCAAAGAAAATGTTAATTCCCAAACCCAAAAGAAACCTTACAGATCTGATACACACCGTCTAACATCATTCTATTCTAGACCGTAATTCTCATGATGGTAAGGTAAGGATAAACTAGCGAGGATTATCATGCTGAAACAGACTACAAGTTGATAAATCAACAGAGCGTCTTAGTACTCAAACAATTTAAATTAATTAGCTAGAGTCAAAATATGCTTAGTATGTCATTAGGATTCATTTTGAATTAAATTAAGGTATTTAAAATCAAATTAAAAAAAAGTAATTAAAAAAAGTTGAGTGAATCTATGGTTCACTGATTCTTGTAGATTGCTGTATATGGTAGGTCAAACGATTCATATAATTCGGAAACGGCTGTATTAGTATGCGTGTCCAATTGCTCGCTCAAGTCGATTTCATCTTCAAATATTTGTTTTGATACAGTTTCTGCTGATTCTTTATTATTGTCGTTATTTGTCTTCAGCGGCTCATCTGATTCTGTGCCCTTATTCAAGTTGATTGGTTTTATGATGTTATCATCTGGTGATGCGACTGCGGGACCGGCTGTTAATACACTGCTGGTCGTACTTTTTACTCCATTGCCTTCATTAGCGTCTTCGTCATCATTTGAAGAGACAGCAGCATTATTTGTATCAGATTCATCTCCTGAATTCTCTGAATCTTTTGATACCTCATCATCGCATGCGGCATCATCTTTTACGTTAATACTGCTAGATTCATCTGTACCCTCTGTGTCACAATTTATTAATTCATTTTGTGCCATTGCGGAAGAAATTTGACTTAATCCGAGTGAGACTACTAGGGAAAATACTGCTACTACTAGAACACCTGCGTTTTTTGTAGAAAAACTTTTAGTACTGGTCATAGACATTAAGAATTTAAATTTTATAATTTATATCAAATTTGAAGAATGTAGCAGTAAAAAATTGCTAACTAAATTTAATAATCAAATCTTCTTATGAAATCATTTATCTGACCTATACTTGCACAACTAGTGTGATCTTATTAGCTATATCAGACGGGGGAAATTAGATAAGATTGGTGTTGAAACTAGTTTGAATGTCACAATTCACCCTTTTAAAGAAAAAACAGAATTAAAAAACGGCAGCGTATCTTCCCGTATTTGAAACGTTCTATAACTACTTTGTAAACCTTGAACCTTTACTTTTACTTTTACTTTTACAATTACTGTATAATTTTACCGAGATTAGGATAAATACTTAATTACGTATGTAACTTTTATGACTCAACCCCCAAACATCAAAATTAGCATTGAGGAAGAAAAACTAATAAAATTAAAAGATATAATCAAGGTCTTGTATGAATCAAATTCTCTAAATTCAGAAGACATTGATGAGTTTATGAAATTTACTTTATTCATTGTTTTTGATGAGTATGAAAGGGATGTCGCTTCGCTGAAAAAATTTTATTTAATGTATTTACCGAGATATCTAGGGGCTAAAAATAGCCAAACACAGACCAAGCCTTGATGATGCTTTTGATCGATGGTGGTTAGATAATAATGAGAAATATACAATATTCTTAAAAAAAACTAGAGATATCTATTATTTATTCTTTTGAATAAAAGATAATGATAGTAGAGAGCAGCAAGGCCTCCCTAATAATGAAACACTGTATCTCCTATTGTTTTCTTCCAATCCGAGCGGATACCCGGTTTTCCTTTAAGCTTTTCAATATAATTAAATGCAGAAATTCCTGCAGATGCACCGTCACCACACGCCGCTACGATCTGCTTATAAGGAATGTTTGTCGCATCGCCAGAGGCAAAAATGGCAGGGTGAGTGGTCTTCCCCCCATCGGTAACCTCGATCTCACCTTTTGTGTTTAGTTTAATGAGATGTTTCACAAAATCTAGATTTATCTTTGATCCCATTTCTACAAATAACCCATCAACGTTTATCATTTTCTCTACACCCGCATTATCCTTAATTTGGATTTGCTGTAAGGAATTGTTTCCTGAAACTAATGTCACTGAACTATTTGGGACGAGTTCTACATTATTTTTCTTTTTGATAGACTCAATCATATCCCTGTCTCCACCGAGCTGCCCACCGCGGTAAATTAGGTATACCTTTGATGCCATTCGAGACAATAATATTCCTGATTCTAAAAGGTAGCCCCCCACACCAACGGTCGCCGTAGTCCTCCCTTGATAAAACGGAGCATCACATTTTGTACAGTAATGAACACCTTTGTTTTGAAACTGAATTTCATTTTCTACCCCCAAATTATTTGGAACCTTCCCAGGGGCAAGAATTAGTGCTTTAGTGAGATATTCGGATCGTCCTGTTTTTACCTTTAGGTCTGTACCGCCCTCGATTTGATCGACTTTTTCTACGGTATCAAATGTCATTTCACCATTAAATGTTAAATATTGGTTTTCCAAGGTTTTTGCAAGGAGTGGTCCACTTGACATCATAGTCCCCGGATAATTCTCAAGCTTTGGGATCATGTTCATCTGTCCACCCAAGTCTTTTGATATTAAAAGACATTTGGCCCTTTGTCTTGCTACAAATATACCTGCTGAAAGTCCAGAAGGTCCTGCACCCACTATGATAACTTCATACTCTTCAATTGACAATTTCAATCATTTCTCCATATTTTACGTTTAACAAATCGAGCCTTGTTTTCTTTTACGAAACAGATATCAAGGTAGTCATGTTCTCGATTCCGTCTACAAGGGGTAACTTTTCGTCTATTTCACTTTTCACCTGTTGCAAATTATCTGACTCAAATATGATCACCAGGTCATAAATTCCATATACAGACTTCACTACCTTTACTGTAGATAACTGTTTTATTTGATCTATTACGCTGGATTGCTTCTTATAATTAACATTCAATAATACATAGGCTTCACTCAAGATAATCTGTAATTATGCTATTGCCTTTATTAATAAAGATTGATATCTCGTTAAATATTTACATTTTATGTTGATATTATTTCAGAAATTTTATATATTTAATATTTCAAATCAAGTTTTTTTACATAGTCTAATCCAAATTTTAAGGAAGAAAAATAATTACCATTTGGAAATGTGGGTTCGAAACTAATTTTACCACTATATGCTATTTTTTTTAATGTTTTTATTATTATATCAAAATCAATATGACCCAATCCAGGCATCTTTCTGTTATTATCGGCAAAATGCATATGGGAGAGGCTAGACTGAGAATTTAGAATAGTCTCCTCAAATTTATCTTCCTCAATATTCATATGAAACGTATCTAACATGAGTTCTAAATCATGACAATTTTCAATCAGCTGTGTTGCGTCAGTATAAGTACAACAGTAAGGTGTAGAGTAACGATTTAGTGGCTCTATCATTAAAGAAATATTTTCTTCTTTTGCAATTTTTAAAAGATGGTTCAAAAAAGGTACACAGTTTTTCAAGACTTTCGTTTTTTCACCGCCAGTAACGTTCCTATGAGTGACGTCAAATGAATATATAGGGTCTGAAAACAAGCATAGGTTAATTCGTTTTCCACCAAAATAGTTACATAACTTTATGCACTTTAGCACATAATCTTGAGAATATTTAATGATTGATTTATCACTGCTTAGTAGCCGCCTTTTCCATCCATTTGAACTCGACCTACCCCACATGCCGGTGATGCCTATTACCCTTATGTTAAATGAATTTAGCATATCCTTGAGGTAATTCAAGTTGATGTCATCTGGTTCTCCATGTATTTCTACTTCAGTCAAGCCTAATTGACTTAAGTTCTCTAGCGTCTCCATCTCGTTTTTTTGTATATTAAGAAATGAAGATAAAGTAATGGAGTATGAAAATGTCATTTTTGCATTGATACTTTTTTTCTATTATTTTCTGCTTATGTGCTACCTAGTTTTCCTGTTTTTTAGACAAAGTTCTTTCTTACAATATCAAATACATCCAAGCAGTTTATTACAGGGTGTCCGTTAAAATTCTCTTTTTTGATGTGTTCAATCTTTTTGCTTGAAAGAAAGGCTGATAAGCCCTCTCCCGATTCAATGTCATACGGTCTTCCATGTGAGCTTTTAATCAAGTGGGTATCTGTAGAGATGCACTTTTTTTTAGGGTCTATGAATAGATCTAGTGGATCGTAACCAGGTTTTCTGTGAATATCTACTGTTTTAGTAAATCTAGGTGCCTTGTCGTTATCATCAATTTTACTTAACTCCGGATTTGAAATGATCTTTTTCTGGTCGTCATACCACCAGTAGTAACTAAACCATTTGTCTTTATTAGCTACCGCGATAAGCTCACCGCTTCTTGAATGATCTACATGAAGTTTTTGTTTTTCTTTCTGGTCACAAACTATTTCAATTCCAGGAACATCTTCAATCGTGCTCTTGATCTTTTCTTTGCCCATGTTTTTACTATCGTTAATATAAATATGTGCGATCTGATGATCTACCATTGCAAAGGCATCACTAAACTCATAATCAATATACTCTTTTCCATTTATTGTTCTTACTTGAAGCAACCCTTTTTCTCTCAGAATCCTATTTATTGGTATTGCATCTTTGACATCGTTAAACCCGTACTCAGAGAGCAAGAGAAAATGGGTATCATCAAATATGCCTGCTTCTTTAACCTTTTCGATAATATTACCAACATACTCATCTATTTGCTTTAAATCGTCGGTTACCTGCGAACTCGAATGACCGAATTTCTGTGCTGAATAATCGATTTGAGGGAAATAAGCGTATATTAAATTTGGACGACGGTTTTCGACAGTGTACTGGACAGATTTTGCTATCCATTCAGAGGATTTTATAGATGCAAATGGGCCCCAATAATTCATAAGATTGAATTCGCCAATTTCCTTGCTTATCTCCTCATAGTAGTTTACCGGTTTAGAATAACACCACATATCCATCTGTCCGTTTTCTAAATGAATAGGACGTGGAGTAACAACATAGTCGTTGTTTGAATACATTGAATTTTGCCAAAATAACATGGCTGTTTTAAGCATATCATTTTTACTTTTTATTGTATCCCAAATTTTTTCTGATTGAACCAGTTTGGTAGATTGTTCCCAGAATAGGGTCTGAAGATTTTCTCTATCAAAATAACCATTTGAAATAATCCCATGGTCCTTAGGATATTTTCCTGTCAAAATGCTTGCTTGTACCGTACATGTAACGGATGGAAATACGGGTTTCATATATCCATATTCGCCACCTTTCTCAAACAAACTGGAGATGTTAGGATATTTTTGAGATGAATAATCAAAGTGAGAAACGTCTAGCCCCACAATATCTAAAATGACAAAATATTTTGAATTTTTATTATTATTGTTAGTCAAGTAAGTGGATATATTGACTGTAGTATTTATTAATCAATAGAAAATTCTGTTTGAATAAATGGCTAAAACTGACTAAATGGCCACGAGTTTGCCTGTTCAATGGCTTGCCGATTTTCACCAACTTGGAAAAACCAAAATAATTGGTTTTAAGAGGTATTTTTATTTATTTGATTACCTAATTAAAAAAGAAATAATGGCTGATTGATTAAGAAAAGATTCGCCGAAAGTTGGATCCTAAATTAATAAGCAAGGGGTCAATTGTGTGTATTAATCAATCTTTTGTATTTTTAATAGTATTTCACACTTTGGACAACTCAGGCCCAAGAACTTGAACAAGAGGTCCCCATCCTCAAATTCCTCAGTTATTAGCTGGCTTAGATTTATTAATTCCTTACAAGACGGACAT
>JBGTFK010000008.1:0-4309 GCA_041747305.1 Candidatus Nitrosocosmicus sp. | reverse complement strand
CCGTAAGGAGGAGGGCGGCCATAGAAGATGGCGTTGATGGAATGGAGGTGTAATTATCAAGCCTTCGGGCGAGATATTCAGCCTGCCATCACCAATAGCCCAACGCACCTGATCTGTAATTAAAAAATTACAACCGACAAGAAGAAGTGAATTAATACACTATAGCATGAATATAGGTACTATTAACATTTCTTTGAAAATTTTGTCCATGACTATATTGTGCGTAAAGAGTAGCGTTGTATTTTGAAATAAATTATTTGTGGTGCTTCGGTTATTGATATCTTACAATTCAATGGGGCTTTTCTAATGATATGTATGTGTGTATACATTGCATAATAGATCTTACCATATATTGACTAGTATGTGAAAGAGTTCCTACTAAGGAGATTTTGATTTTAATAAGTATAATATAAACATCTAAATATCAATCTCATACTAGATTCTCGTTATATTGAAAAGCATTTGTATATCTCATAAGGAAGATGTTGATGGGATAGTTTCCGCAGCGTTACTACAAAACGCCTTGAAGATTAGGAACATATTTTTGGTAGATTATCCAAATTTATTGAATTCCTTGGATTATACAATATCTCTTTGCCATAAGAATAGGAAGTTCTCGAGAGTTTTCATTTGTGATGTTGGTCTTAACAAAAAGAATCAAACCTTATTTATAGATAAGTTGAAGATCCTACTTCTTAGAAATATTGAAGTGATCTACATAGATCATCATTATCTTGAGACGGAAATAAGAAGAGAACTGGAATCGATTGGGGTGAAATTAATCAATGATGTTAATGATTGCACTTCTGTTCAAATTTACCACCTACTTGGTGCAAAATTAAGCAGTAGGTTTGCCTTTTATGCTGCTGCTGCAGCATTGACGGATTATATGGAATCAAATCCAAAGGCAAGTTTACTAGTCAGTAAATATGACAGAACGTTCTTAATGTTGGAATCGTGTTTTTTATCATATACCATATCTTCATCACAAAAGAATATCGATTTTCTAAAGTTTATCTCTAGGGCAGTATCCAAAGGAAAAATGCCTCATGAGATTAAGAATGGATTCAGATTGGTCAGAGAGTTTTGTGAGAAGATTAATAATGCAATTACCATAATAGAAGGCCAATCGAAGCACTTGAATAATATCTCATATTTTGAACATAACTTAGAGTTATCTTCAAGCATGATAGTAAATTTCGTTTTGGGTATTACAGGTAAGAAAGTTGGAATAGCATTTAAATTAAAATCAAATATTAATTCATATATTCTTTCAATTCGTGGATCTAAAGAGTGCAAAACTCATTTGGGGATGCTAGTAAACAATCTATCTGCGGAATTAAATGGTAGCGGAGGTGGACATGACAAAGCATGCGGGGCCGTTATACCTATGGAGAATTTCAAGAAATTTCTAGATAAATTAGATCAAGCAATCATCTAAACGTATTCAAAGAACTATTTAATTAATATTTCATTATAATATAGATTCCAATATGACCAGAATAGGAGAGATTTACCGTAGGGTACATGGTAGATTAGTTGAACGACCGACCAATTTTAGTTGGGTGATTCCTCAAAAATTGGCAGGGAGCGGGTTGCCATCATCTTATGATCAACTCACATGGCTTGCGTCTAATAATATAAAAAGTTTAGTTACTGTCCGAGAGATTCCGTTACCAGAAATCTGGATTCAAAAAGTGAATTCTCAAAACTTCGAGTTAGAAAATTATTTTTTGAAAACCGACGATTATAATGCTCCAACTGTCGACGAAATTCATGAAGTGGTGTATTATATCGAAAAAAAGATTGCCGCACATAAGCCTGTTTTAGTCCACTGTGCTGCAGGAAAGGGGAGGACAGGAACCATCCTGGCGGCCTATTTGATAAAAAAGGATGGAATGACTCCATACGAGGCAGTCAAGAAATTGAGACTCATGAGGCCTGGATCAATTCAATCAGAACGACAATATATGGCCATTGAGCATTATCACAAATTCCTTAAGCAATAATATTTACTGCTGTAATCTGACTGTAATATTTAAATTGACTCAAAAAGTTCTATATCTCTTGACGATTAACATGGTGTTCAATTCCGTTCAAAATTATCAAGTTAAAGTTGATGAGAAGATGAAGATGATTATGATATTTCTAACATCATTTTTTATTATCGCTTGTCTATTTTCTGTTAATACTTCACATTCCATCGAATTAGATAGTGAGTCGGGAAATACCTCGACTTTCGAGCTCGATCAACTGATCCCGAAAGCTAGTCACAATAATACCATTAGGGATTATAACAATTCGCTGCCTGATCTTTTTGATAAGGTTGAGAAATCAGTTGTACAGATAACTGAACCTGGGACTACTCAAGCTACAGAACCTAACCCCTCGAGATTGGGATCTGGATTTGTATACGATAATTTTGGACACATTGTTACTAACTTTCATGTGGTAGATGGCTCAAAGAATAATAAAGTTTACGTAACATTTCTGGATGGAGTATCATATGAGGGTGATATTGTGGGAACTGACCCTTATTCTGATCTCGCTGTTATCAAACTATCTGAGGTAGATAAGAATGTAAGTTCCAAATTGGTCCCGTTAGAATTGGGCAACTCTTCTACAATTCGAATCGGAGAAAAAGTAGTAGCTGTTGGAAACCCATTTGGATTGTCGGGATCTCTATCTGAAGGTATTATCAGTGGTCTAGGAAGACTAATGCCGGCTGGCGATAATGGTGGATCCCCGCAAAATCCGTTTGATACGACCCAAATAGTGGAACCTGTTCCGTCGTTTTCAATACCCGACATCATTCAAACAGATGCTGCCATAAATCCGGGTAACTCGGGAGGTCCATTGATAGATATGAGTGCGAACGTTATTGGAATTAATACAGCCATTTTCTCTAATACTGGCGTTTATTCTGGGATCGGATTTGCCATTCCATCTAATTTTGTGACAAAAATTGTACCGCTCTTAATTAAGAACGGAGAATACGATCATCCATATATTGGGATAAATGGCTATGACATAACTCCAGAGATAGCAAAATTATTGAATTTACCTGAAGCTGTAGGCTTTTTGGTGATCAATGTTACTGATAATAGTCCTGCCCAAACGGCCGGGATACTAGGGGGCAATAAGAGCATGCTAATTAATGGATTACCTATCGAACTTGGCGGTGACATAATTACCGAAATAGACAATAAGCCTGTAAGAAAAGTAGATGACATTTTGTCATATTTGGAGAATTACAAACGAATAGGTGATAACGTTAACCTAACAGTGTTAAGAGGTCCAGATCTTGTCAAGCAGGTTGTAGCGATCCCGTTGACTGCTAGACCGTCATTGGAAACGAATTTGACAAGTCCATCTTTGGGTCTAATAGGTTTGGATGTAACACCTGAGATCGCCAAGCTGATGAATATCTCAAGAGATAACGGCTTCTTAATTACCAGCATAATTGGTAATAGTTCTGCTTCTAAAGCAAATTTGAGGGGAGGTTATATTGTTACCGAAGTCAATGGTACAGCATTAGAGTTAGGAGGAGACATAATAGTAAAGATGGATAGTGTCGACATAAAAAACCAAATTGACATAAAGAATTACCTGAAGACTAAGAATATTGGTGATTCTGTTATTATTACCGTATTAAGGGACGGCGATTATTTAACAAAATCTCTAATCCTTGAACCAATTAGTGAAAATCAACGAATATTAGAGGATTCCAAAACAACTGGAAATGATTTACCTCGTCCTCTCTTACAGGATGACCTTAAAGAATTTCTAGAGTCATGTGCAAAAGTGTTGCCTAGAGAAGCTTGTGAATCGATGATAATCATAAAATAATATTTTCGTAATAGATGATATATATCGGCCTTAAAATATAGTTATAGAGAACATGATTTCAAGGAAGGAAGATGAGTTTCACTTGTTTTGTAAACACGTGATAGATTTGGACCCCAGTATTCGTTTTGCAGGGATCGCGGATGAGGATGGAAAATTAGAGTCCATAGCCGAAAGAAGTGGGCTCGTCCCTCTATTAACTCCTGAAGAGAGGGCTCAATATGCCATTACTGCTGCCACCAGGCAGTATACACGTCTGAGGTGGGAATACATGTTAGGCAAAATACAATACGCTAGTTCAAAATATGAACACCTGATTAGAGCTACTATACCAATTACCGACGAAAATAGTACTTTATCGTACGTATTGCTATTGTCTTTTGATCCCGAAGTTACAAATGTTCACCAAATTATTACAGAAAAGATAATCCCGTTCATAAACGAGGACAAGGGCAACTTGACG
>JBGTFK010000007.1:0-3526 GCA_041747305.1 Candidatus Nitrosocosmicus sp. | reverse complement strand
AAGCATAAGCCAATCTCAATCATCTAACCAAAACAGCCAGGTAGTATCAGGTGGCGACACAATAGGCTCTGGTAACAACATTAACGTTCAGAGTCAAACAAACACAGGAAGCAATGCAGCAGCACAGAGCTAAATTCTCTTTTTTCTTTTTCTTTTTTCTATTGATTTTTGAAATTCTTGTTCTTTTATAACAATATAGTATTTTGAAATTTTATCT
The DNA here is from genome assembly GCA_041747305.1 of Candidatus Nitrosocosmicus sp. Taxonomy (GTDB): domain Archaea; phylum Thermoproteota; class Nitrososphaeria; order Nitrososphaerales; family Nitrososphaeraceae; genus Nitrosocosmicus. Next base: position 3,309 of record JBGTFK010000007.1, on the reverse strand, counting down.
TTAAATCAATCTTAAAATATAGTATTTTAATTTAATCATTAGCATCTATAACCATGAAGCTTGATTGTGTCTATCTAGAAATGTTTTTTCAGTAGCGGGTTAGAACCCTATTATCACAAGGAACTTAATCTCAACGCGTCCAAACTCAGTGATATGTTATTTGGTAATATTACAGTGCAAATAAGAAGTTAGTATCTCTTACAGATCGCTTATAAAATAATAGATGTGATTTGAGAAATAATAGGTATTGGTTACATCAACATGTTTATTGCTACCATTGCCGAAAAAATTGAATCTATCAATCTACAGCAAGACTAGCTAGCTATCTAACTTCCACCTACAGATTTAGCTGGTTGTACCGCTAGTGTCTGATGTATCTTTACCTAATTATACTTCTATCCCATTGCCATTTTTTACAATAAATGCACAACTCATTTCCGGTTCTAAAGTGCCCTTTAATATTAAACATCTATGTGAATACATATAATATTTACAATCTTTACACTGAAATCCTTGCAGAGCTTCCTTTATAACACGTCCTTTTTCATAATCTAACTTTCCGCTCCTTTTTACATGATGCCAAGCAATATCTCCTGGAAGCATTCCATCGCCTCTGGGAGAAAAGAATCTGGATATACCATGTTCATTATCGATTTTTCCCTCTACGATATGACATAATTGCTCGGCTGGAAGATTAAACTTACACTTGTCACAAGATGGTTTTCTATTTCTTTCGTTACCATAGCTTTGTTGTTGTTGTTCTCTATAACTAGCTTTATTCTTTGACACCTTCTGTCCAGTTTTCAAATAATTAAAAAGTAAATGATCGGCTTCCTGTATATCATCCTCTTTCTGATCACCTATCGATTTGGCTATACCTGATTCCTTGGCCATATTTGATACATGTTGTTGTATAACAAGCGTTAATAACAAATACTAAAAAAGTACCTTCAAGACCATAAGGAAGGATCATACAGAATTTGCGGGGCAAACTAATAAGGACAAAATCAGCCTCATGTAGTATACAGAAATTGAGAACCATACAATAAGACAGGGAAATCTAATCTGATGTGTTAAACACTTTTTTTAATGTTGTCTGTAGTTTCTTTTACTTTATCTTTTACTCCTTTTAATGAAGTGCTGATTTGATTTCTAAATAAAGTAAGGCCTATTCTCTTTGTATAAGGCTGTCCCTTTGCAAACGATTCAACGATGTTCTTAACAAATTCTGGTTCCACTCTTGGTGGCATTGGCGGCTCAAATGGATCGACATATGCTTCTACTATTACAGGTTTTAGGTTATCTTTCGCCATAGCTAATTTCATAACTTGTTCTATTTCGTTTGGTTTTCTTATTTTATAGCCTTTGCCTCCACAGGCTTCCGCGAATCCTGCAAAATCTATGGGGGAAAACTCTACCCCAAACTCTGGATTTCCTAAAAAGGCCATTTGTTCCCATCTAATCATTCCCAAGGTATTATTCTTGAGAATAATTACTTTAATTGGTAGGTTATATTGAACCGCCGTAGCAAACTCTCCCATAAGCATTGTAAATCCTCCATCACCAACAAAGGCTACTGATTGTCTTTCTGGATAGGCAATCTTGGCAGCTATAGCATAAGGTAGGCCACAAGCCATAGAAGCAAGGGTTCCTGATAGAGAGAATTTCATACCCTGTCTCATTTTTATGAAACGAGCTGCAAATATTGTATTTGTACCACTGTCAACAGAAACTATAGCTTCGTCATCTAGAAATTTAGATACTGCTGAAGCAATGGCTTGAGGTTTGACCAGATTTTTGTTGTTATCGTTACCATCATTATTTTTTTTGCCATTGTTCATGCTCTCTAAACTATTGCTGGAGTTGCTTTGTGATAGCAATAGATCATTCCATTTTTTCATTTCCTCTTGTTTAGACTTTAGAAAATTCGCTTGGATACTATCGCTACTTTTCGCTTGCAGAAGAGGAAGTAATTCCAATAATACTCGGTTAGAATCTCCAACCAAGCCAACATCCACAGGATATCGTAATCCAATTCTTTCCGGTTTTATATCTATTTGAATTCCTCGAGCTTGTCCAGGTTTTGGAAGGTATTCGATGTAAGGAAATGATGATCCTATAATAAATAATGTATCTGCTTCTTCCATTGCCTCTGTACTGGGGGAAGTACCTAGCATTCCAATACCACCTAAACAATTAGGATGTTCATCAGGAACAACAGCTTTGCCCAATAATGCCTTGATAATAGGGGCTTGTATCTTCTCTGAAATTGCTGTCACCCGTTCTCCTGCGATTAATGCTCCTTGACCCGCCAGTATTACTACTTTATTTCCTGAATTAATAGCTTCAGCTGCCTTTTGTAGTAACTGCCTATCTGAGCTTAAATTGATATTAACAAATGTATCGGATGTATGACCTGGTATTTTATGTTTTGAATAGTTCCCTTCCAATTTTTTTTCTTGGATATCAATCGGAATAGTTAGATGGCTTACACTCTTTTGTGCTAGTGCTGTTCTACATGCTATATCAACAGCCATTTCAGCTTGTTCGGGGGCTATTATCATATTATTATACATGGCAACATCGGCAAACAATTCCAATTGATGTATGTCTTGCTGATAACCTGATCCTATTAAATCAGAATAGGTTCTGCCTGTAATAGCAATTACAGGAGCGCCATCTAATTTGGCGTCATATAGTCCATTCAAAAGGTGAATGGCTCCTGGACCGGAGGTAGCCACACAAGCACCAAGATGTCCTGTGTATTTTGCATAAGCACAAGCCATAAACGCAGCTGATTCTTCATGCCTTACCAATACAAATCTGATCTTATCTTGTCGCTTTCTTAATGCCTCAATGAAACCATTGATGCCATCTCCTGGTATACCAAAGATTATTTTTACGCCCCAATCAATTAATGTCTCTGCAATAATATCAGAAGTGTGCATACCTTGATATTCGCTCATGGATGAGATGTTTTATCAATAAAGTATATAATCATACTATTTCTTAATTTTCCACTTCAAAAAGTATTGATATACTACCTCGAAGATTACTTTATCAGATATACTTCATTAAAAAAAACAATAACAGATGATAAAATAGGCATGATACCTTCAAGGAACAATCTCTAAATTAGTATATCTATAACTTGACAAATCCATTAGGTAGTTATTTGAGACTGGGTCATAATTCATCTTGATAATTTTATCCTATTACAATCACAAACCGAATTAGATTAATAGCCTATTAGGTACTTGATTGCTCTTCTAGGACTATCCATTTGCATCTTGCAGTTGTAATAAACAA
>JBGTFK010000006.1:0-8861 GCA_041747305.1 Candidatus Nitrosocosmicus sp. | reverse complement strand
TAATCTCATCCCATAATTCATCAGGAATCTTAAGTATGACGGGAAGTTCTTTATTACTCTCCTGAAGGATACAGGTCATACCATAGTAAGAAAATCAACAAGCTATAATCCTATCGAATTTTGGGATAGGCTCTAAATAATCTTACGCTGTGATATCATGTTGAACCTTTTATCAGCAGATTATTGACAAGTACAATCTCAAAAACGAGACATTCGACTCAGAAAAAATCGTTAACAGACTTTGAAAAAGATTAATCTAGACCCTAACCCTTCACTGATCCGTATCACAATATTCAATTCTTCTAGATATTTTTTCCTGTTGCAATACATTAAACTCAGGAAGATTTAATAATCCGAGTTTCTATTTTTGAGGTTGTTCTCTATTAATTCGATATTAATTTGACATTCTCTCATCAGGTGTTGTCTTCATCGGCATGGCGGAGTCCCGATTTTGCTCTTTCAAGGAATTGCTAATAATATCCAATAATTCACATTTCATACACATGACAACATTATCGTGATTCTAGTATAAAGGCATTACTTTCGAGGTATTATTCGGACACTTTTCTGTTTGTAACTTTGAAGAAAAAAATAGACTCAGGGTGAAAGAAGATTTCTAGATTCCACCTATTACTTTGTTCAAACGTGAGGTGATTATAGAAAACAGGTGAATATCAAAGAAGTTAAATACCAATGGGTCCTTTTCTGGAGGCTTAAAATAGGTAAATATGTTTTTGCTCCAGAAGGCTGATTCCTAGTTGCTAAATTGATCTCAACAACTCTTTTTTTATCTTTTCTCTTGTCTGTTTAATTATCCTTATCATATATAGATATGCACAAGAATTCTTATTTTTCATCTGCAGCACGAGTGCAGGATAAACTCTTGTATATTGACATTGAAAATGATTTATCTTCTAGTCAATTAAGCAAATATGAAACTCTGCACTCAACATCCGTACATCGCGCCCTATTATTGATTCCTTCAAAAAATTGTAATGATTAAATTTTTGACGGTATTGTAATAAATGATTCAAAAAAATCGTTCCACTACTCATAAGCAATTATATAAATAGACTAAATATTTACATTCATGAGTAAAGTTCAAAATCCTGAGGATAACGAATCAGCAATTCATAAGATTGAAAGTAGGATATTAGAAAAATTATATACACATTCAAATCAACAGACTCCATTGACAAGCGATAATGAATTAAGGGGAATTTTGACAGGTTCAACAGACCCTTCAAATTTTGACCTCGCTCTTGAAAATCTAATTGTAGGTGGTTTTGTTTCCCGAATAGGTCATAACGAATATCAAATTACAATGAATGGTAGTGATGAGCATTCAAGACGAACCAATGCAGATGTACTCTTCTAGCTCACGACTCATGAATTAAGGAGAAGGGCATAGGGTCACAAAATACATCCTTCAGATATTATTTCAGCAATGGATTATATGAATTAGGTTCGTATGAGAATCTTTGAATACTATGAAATAAACAAAATATTCGAGTGATTACAATACGATATGGAAACTTCTTGATTATTCAAAACTAGGTGGTAATTTAAGACCGTTTGCTAAATGCGATCTTATTTTTATTTGATTCTGTTAACTTTGTTACGATTCAATAAATGTTTTGAGATGGCATGATACCTCTCGATATCAAAACCAATACTCTGAATTATATATTGAATATTCAATCATAATATTTATTCCTACCTTTATAAATTTTGAAACCCCAATTCGCTTTTGTAGAAATTGAACCTAAATTCTTTCCATTATATACCACAATGTTCTAATGCAATGACGATCCTTTTAGGGTGTATCAATGTTCTCCATATGGTAGTTGTCTTACAGTGGGAATGTCAGAGATTACAAAATGAGGAACAAAATTGCGAACGTTGATCTTTTCTTTAGGACCTAGTTTTACTATCTGCTGTTAAAGACTAAAATTTTTTTAGTCGTAGTTAATTTTCTTGTTGATTATTCTTTGATAGAGTTGATTAATAAACACCAACAATTCCTCATTTGTTTCTTGATGATTTCTTCTCATATAGTGATAGAGTTCTTCTGTCGATGCATGATAGTCTATTCCAATATTCTTTGCTATTTCCAATGATATCAATGACATCAATAATTTTCGAAGGGTAATATCTGGGCCATAATTTATCACATCAGAATGTAATTCAGCGATAGTATTCTTAAAATTAGAATATATATATTTGTCCTTAGCTTCTCTGGTCTTAATCGCAAATATATTTCCCATCATTCTTCTTTTCATGTGTATGTTTTCTACCATTGCAATAAACTCGTTATCTAGATTTGGAGATTTGGTCAAAACTTCTGAAAGCAGATCTGAAGCATCTTGCTCACTTAGATTCATTTCTTCAGCCAATATAAATAAAACATGGCAGGCAGCGCATCCATTTTCTCTTACAGCTTGAGGATTACCTTGTACATGCATTATTGCTTTGGAAATGATCTTTAGAGCCGTCTCTTCCCTTTTCATACAGATTACATTTTTATATATGATAGAAAAACAAATAAAAGCTTGGATCAATCGGCTAAAAATGGATTTGCGTGGTTCATGGTTTCAGTCGGTACGGACTTTATGGTTTCTTCGTTAGAACTCAAAGATATGAGCCAGATAAAACTCCCTTATAACGTGTTGGCAAATGATTATAAGATAACACGCCCTAACCCGGGATACTATGAAAGTAACATTGAAATATGATATTTTTTAGTTTCATAATAAAGTGTTCTAATCTAAAAAATATATGCGGATCAATTATGATCCTTATTAACCAGTATCAAAAAAATTGTGATCGTACCAAAAAAACTTAGCAAATACCCCCTCTTTTATCATTGGATATTGATACCAACTTGGACCTTCCTTGATAGGGATGATATTCAATTCCTTTCTAACATCATCAAATGGCCTTTCATACATTTCTTCAAATTTTATAGGAAAAAGGGGTTTACATTCCTGTGCCCTTTTGATCCCTTTAGATAAAATTCCAAAAATCTCAGAAGAATGAATTTTTTCAGAATTAGGAACGCTTGCTAACCTCGGAAAACATGCTGCCCCTACTGCAACTAAGTCGATTAGCATGAAAGCAGGATAAGAATACTGAGTCACTTTTAATGCTATTACTCCAATTTCTCCAATGGCCATATTAAACCCACTAATTATATGATACATATCATGTGTTTTTCTAACTCTCATCGTGACATAATCCGTGTCATTATCCAAAGATGTTCTATCTCTTGATTAATAAAAGTGTGGTTCGAAACCCATTGTCTTCATCAAGAACGCATAAGTATAACCTAGTGAATCTCTTGGTAATTTCATCATCTCATCTAGCTTATATTCTGGTCCCATGTATCTATCTTCGAACATTTTGGCAGATTCAGGATCTTCTCGTCTTCTTTCGATACAGTTCTTCATCCCAATCGTATCACGGAAACCGTCCTCAAGATCAAAGACTGTATCCAATTTACCACGATTTGTTACCAAGTGTTTAATCATACCGCCAAGTAGTTCTATGTTATCTACCTTACTCATTAAGTCCATATATCCCATATTGAGTACTGCAAACACGTACATATCAAAATGCATTTAGTCGTGAATGTATAACACTTGTCTGGCCAGATCATTAAGTCCATTCTTTATTGAATGATTTGCCCTCTTTTTACTTTTTTATCTGATATGTTTTACACTTGTGGCTGCTGATTCCCAACATTTAAGAAAATTCGAATACTCTATTTCAAAAAGATCATATTGTGTCATTTAGTTACTTTTTTTTGATTTTGGGGTTCTAAATCTGTACCCTAATTGTTGATCGTCCATTCACATCAAAATACAAGGACCAGTATATGCTTCTGTACATCTGTTCTGTTTATAGGAATCATAAGAGATAATAAAAACTACTAACTTGTAAATGGGTTCCTGGGTCATTTGGAAATCTATAACATTTGAATATTCCTATCTGAAAGTTTCATTTACATAATAGAATAGCCTGGAGCACTGATTCGAAAAAAAGAGCACTTTCAGTCAATTTACATGCCGATTTCTTTGAAAGTAACGTCAATCTTTCTTTGGTTTCTTTGTTCTTTGGTTTCTTTGAACCATCGGATTGATTTGGGATTTCAAAGTCTTGGCCCCGAATACTTGGTCTCTCAATATATGCTGACTGTTTGAATCTCAAAATACATTCCATAATTGTGAAGTTAAAGTTGGTTAAGGCCCCACAAATTATTATTGTTTCTCTTCTAAAGCCGTCGTAAGATTCTTTTTTCAAATCTTCAATAGATACTCTCAAAAAACTTCAAAAGTCTAGTATGCCTATTATCAGCTCTGATTATGCCTGAGTTGATAAGAAATAGAATCAATCCTTCTATGATTGCGCTAGTAATAGCAAAGATCCAAGTGATTTCTTCAAATGCCTGACTAGGTCACCAAGTCCCGATTGGTAGATGTATGATCGCTTCTAAAATATTTTCGATGTAATTTATTATTCTTATAGATAGGAGTATTTCAATAAGCCCGAACCATCATATTTTCGATTACTTAACACCAATTCCCTTTTAAGGCAGTTCTGCAATAAAATTTGACAACAATGCTCCTACCTATATCTTAACTTTGAAGCAGATTGGAAATATTTAATTGAATACAAGAATTCAATTATTTTTTTTCGTAGGCAACTTCAAATCCAACATACCAACCAAACAACAGGATTTATTCAATAAATATTTACAATTTTCTTATAGTAATCTTACATTCAAAGTTTTTTCAAAAACTATTGTGTCACAAGAAATTTCAAATTTATTATTTACAAATTCATAGTTAGGATGATGAAAAAACTTTATTTCATCTCACGAATGTATTCCAAATCAATCTTTATCTTGTTCTCGAATGATAATTCTTCTTGATAGTTCTAATTAAGCGAATTCTCCAGGCAGGATCGTCATATTGCTGAATCTCGATTGTCAGGCATCATTTTTATTTGCAGTGCGATATTAATTTACAATAGATTCAGACCTCGACAATGAATCAAATCTTTATTTCGCCGTTTTTCCTAGATCTTCATCATTTGAGATGCTTTACTTATTAGACAGGCCTTGTGTGATCTAATGTTATTCGTGAGATTTTACTTGGATTTATCTTTTGTCTCTGGCCGACATATCAATGAAATCCTTAATTGTATCAACGAAATGTCCTGCCGTCTCATCAATTTTCAAGAAATTAACTCAGAAACATTTCCACGATATGCTGAGTTTGAATTCTCTGGTTCTATAGCTGATTTTGAAGATGCTTTTCGTTTATCATTGGAAAGGAATTCAATTGTTGATTATGTGGTGACACAAGACTCTCAAAAGGAAAACACATTTACTTTGCTAAAAGCCGGTGATTTAGGACAATTAGGTATTTATTTTTGTGATTTTTGTGGGGCATTTTTCAATAGTGAAGAAGAGAAGTATATACACGAAAGGGCCCACTATTTTTATTAGTTTGAATTTGATAATCATTTGCTGTCACTATGTTTTAGAACGGCGCGTGTTGGAACTGTACCAACTGTATTATGTACTTTCATGAATGCCTTGGCATCTCCTATGCTGCCTAGTGTACAACGTAGTATATACACTGCGTAACCATATGTATAATAACATGCTATAACATTTAAGAACATGAACAAAAAGAAAATTATAGTAAAATTCTGTGCAATAAATTATATAGTGAGTTTTGATTACAAGAAAAAACGATCTGCTTCAATTTCTAAGGCAATAATATAGTTATTTATAAATAAAGGAGATGAATGATAAAAATTGCAAATTTATCCAAATAAGACTAAGTTTTCTACAAGTTTTGTTAATGCGTTTGATGAATTCAATGATATACAGAGAAAACTGTTCAATATACCAGATATCGATAAATTTCTTTCCTTTTCAGATAGAAAAAATCTTTGTATCGCTAATAAATCTCAACAGAGTATCCCCTTTTTGCATTCTATCATCGCTAAATTCTGTATTGATCATAATACTATAGTGAAAAAAAGTAAGACTATCGTGATAGATGCAGGTAACGGTAATAATTTAGGAACGATGTATCTTAATTTGATTAAACTATCATTAACATATGAGTTTGATGTAGATAAAGTTTTAGATCAAATCATAATAACGAGAGCATTTACATTTTATCAATTATTAAATATAATCATTAATGAAATACCACTCCTATTATACAGATCGGACCACAAAATCCAAATAATTGTTCTGGACTTATTGGACACATTGCTTTCTAATTCAAGGAAAATTAGAATGAGTGGAAAAAACAATAATTGGAATATTAAAAATGACTTTGATCATAATAAAATATTATTGGATGAAATTATAGATTGTTTGATAAATCTTTCAAATAAATTTTTTGTAGTCATAGAATATAATGATAGTAATAAATTAATAGATAATTCAATAGTTTCAAAATTTGATAATATAGTTGAAATAGACCTGCTAAACAATAATATTGTCAATAAAAATAAGAAAATCATAGAAGCAGAGTTTGTAATAAAAACCGAATCTGCCCATCATAAATCTAATAGCATAATTTTATCTCCAAACAAAGTTACACATTTGAATGGAAGAAACTTAACCAAAATGTAGTATGAAAGTCCTAATTCCTTCCCTTTGGCTTTTGGATACTTATTGAAAGAATTAGAGTGTATGTACTTTGGTGAACCGTTATGAGAAGGTTAGAAAGGTTTATTTTATCATCCTCTTTCCGTTCCTAAATCATATCTTCACAATTTGCAATCCTTGCTCGGGAATATAGCAATTGAGCAATATTATTGTGTCTCCTTGTATTTAATACTAAAGCATCAAGAATCATGATTTTGATTTAGATATATACTTTGAAAATAAAGGACCAGTAGTAACACATGTCAGAAATGCAAATTGAATATTTAGTTGATTAATCTATTCATAACATTCGACTATCGATGCAGATATCGCATGGTGACTATGACCTTACCAATATTGAAACGTATCCAATTTATCAAATTAATAAAGTAGCAAACTATTTGCTTCAATTTTAGATAGTCTGAATGGGTTTTTCGGTTCCAACGGTGAGAGCGCAAGGTATGCTATGTTCCGCGGTGAATCCTATCATCTTACCTATATTCGCGAGCAAAGAAATACCACAAGGTTGACTCCCTCTGTTGTTATGTGTGTCTCTTTTCTAAATCCATAGTTAAACGAAAAATAGGTTGAAGAAATAATTCCAAAAATGATACTGTTCAAATAAATTAATGGCAGATGTTTGGTGACTACCATGATTTTTATTGTATGCCTGTGGCTCGGATGGAAAATAGCTGTACCTCCAAGGACGCCCTTAGTTAATTATATGGACGATTGATAGTGACGTAATGAGAATTAAAGTATGCCAATTTGACTAAGAAGCAAAATAATAATTATTTGGACAGGATTAATGATTATTAAGAAAAATGATTTGTTATTGCCGGTTCATTACACAGCGTGAATATTTCTCTAAATAAGATTGGTCTAATGTGCCTCATGATTATGCTTATCTAATTCTTCAACGGTTTCAAAAGCAGCTCCGCACCTACAGTCGAATTTCTTTTTATTTTCTTCTGACATCACAATAGTCAGTATAACAAAGTATTTAATAATAATACGAACACTTAAAATCGTCATCACCTAACATTTTGATCCTTCATTTTTCTTTTTAGGGTATCTACGATCATGTTTTTGATATATTTTCTATTCATTTGGTGTAGATGCAGGAGACTAGGTAAATCTAGCAGCAAAATAATGATCATAGAAGTAACCCATGATTCAGATAAGACTAAAATATAACTTTGCAGAAAACCATTTGGATTAATACCATATTGGGAAGTTCCATCATTTAAAACTAATGGAAATGATGAGAAGCGTGAGGATTGTTGATACCGAAAATCAATATAGTAGTTTGAAGATCCCACTAAAAAACATCCTGAATGCCCTATTCCTAATCCAGGGTGTTTTATTCAATATTGGAAGATTGTCTACGTTATTTAAAAGGAATTTACCTGGGTCAAAGACCTATTTTGTTTATAGAAAATCAACTTCTTCTTCTTAGTGTCAATGTTGATTGGAACAAGAAATTGGCTTTCCAATCAACTCCAACTCCTACTATTCTTACTGGTCTCTAGTGGAGGACTTAAGGGATAATATCAAGGCATGAATTCAATTCGCTATACACAGAAAAGATATCAAAAAATGTACATACTAAGAAATAATTCTTATATCCCAATATGATAGATAATATTGCTCGATGGATTCTCGTAAATATCATATTTGCAGAGACTGCGGTCACCTGAGGATTTCTCACAAATACATTTCAAATCAATCAAATGACCATCATTGCTACTTATGTTCATGCTCAAGATTCTTTGGCTACGACAAAGATTAAGCAGATTTGTTTTTTGTTTTTTCTGAATAGAATACTTTGATCGACAGGTAGGACCAATCAGAGAAAACCGCATTTTCACAATTATTCTGGGGACAATTTGGATAAAACGAAATACAAGTTGGCAAGTACCAAAAAACTAATTCATAGGTTTAGAATTAGCGGTCGGGATAAGCTGGAATAATATAATAGTTAATTAATTGTTGTACTTACACAGATAGGTTACACTTTTAATTACTTAGATGGGCTACACCATGTTGTTTAGTTTTCGTATATATCGTAGGCGCAATTAACCTTTGTAGAAACATCTCTGATGGAGTAAGGCCATTAATCCCTCCATGTTCTCTAGCTTCGTTGTACGCCTTGACAAACATCTCTTACCCTAGTTTACCTTCG
>JBGTFK010000005.1:0-8643 GCA_041747305.1 Candidatus Nitrosocosmicus sp. | reverse complement strand
CAACTGACAAGTCTATAGTCCTCTTGCATATTAGTTAATAGTGGTTGAAACCGTGAGTAATAAAGTAATAATAACTTTATTAGACTAGAGTCTCGATTTCATGTAAATTTTTTTCTGGTGCTCTAATTATGCATGAGGTCTAAAGAAGAAAAAAGAATAAACGATATTTGTCTTGCAAATGAGGTTGAACATGTTGTTGACCGTTTGATTTTTATTTAGATGGAATCAGGTATAGATGTATTAAGCGAAATTAATTAAAAGAATGTGTCGCAAGTGACACATGCTAACTTTTCTCAAGAAATACAAAATTATTTTTATCGATAATAAATTCATAATCCAATCACCCGATTATGTACTATTACTAGATAATATGTTAATCAAGTTATAAAAGATAAAAGATAGAAGGACTGCATTAGTTCTTGCAGGGTTTTTATATGTCAAAAAATAGGTTGATGTTTTACAAATTCTGAGGTTTTGTTCGATATAGATTCCCTGGATGTTCAAGATCCCTTATTACAGTATTAGTCGTCCCTTCTTTGGGGATAGGTCCTCTGCCATTGGTTTCTTAAATAGCTCCTAGGAATCTCCATTCTTTATATTAATATATGTAAGAAAGTAGAGTGAGCGGATTATTTTTTTAGAAACCCCTTTGAAGAACGAAAATTGGGCGCTGAGTTCTATTCTGACGTTTATAGAATATTTAAAATCAAAACAACAGAAAGGAGAGATCACCGCAGGAACTATAAAGAATTACTATAGGTCCATTAAATTATTTCGCGAAATGAATGATTTGGATCTAAGATGGAAAAAAATTTAATGGGTGAGAATATTCTTTCTACTTTTGTCCACACCATTCGAGAAGTAGGATTATTGTAGCAAAATAAGAAATGTCCAACATTAAAAATGAATAACTTGATAATCGAGCTCAAAATATCTCAAATGACGATCCTATTAAGCAAGAAGCATAAACGTAACATTATCTCACAGAAGGTTAGAATTCTATTTAAAATACCTTTCTAGGAATTAATCCCGTTGATTTCTAAAAATGAAGATCATAATTTAGATGACCTGAAAGGATTAACTCAAATTGATTTTACCTTTCAAAAGCCTAGTGTTCGCAAATTTTAGGTATAAAAAATAGTCAAAATTAGTTTATGATAAGTAAAAGGTTATTAGATAAGTGAACTTTAAGATCCAAATTTTTTCTTTATAATGTAACTCTCAGTTTAAAGAAATCATACAATAGCTAAGGACTAAAGTCTAGTGTGGACCAAATATTACAAAAAGATAATTCGCCAAAATCATTTGACATTAGTCTCAAAATTGACTTGCAAAGATAATCCAATTTTTACAATATAATTTTAGTTTATTCTGCCTAAAGCTATAACCATATCTTTTAATATGTCAATTCTACTGATAGATTGATAAGTAATTCTTATCATACTAATTTACAATCGATGAACATTGGTAAGAAAACCAGTTAATCGCATCACTATTTTATCTGCACTTTGCATATTTTTATTACTATATTCGAACTATTCTGTAGTTAACTTATCGTATGGAGCTTATATAAAAGCCCCTTTATCACCTGTTGGTCCAACTGTAAAAGATACTAACCTGATAGTTGAAAAGGTGACAGATGGATTAGATTTTCCTACGAGTATGGCATTTTTAGGACCAAATGATATTTTAGTAACTGAAAAAGAAACTGGAGAAGTTATGCGAATAATAGATGGTCAAGTACAAGGTGAACCTGTACTTGATGTATCCGTTGCTAATAGTATTGAACGAGGTTTATTAGGTATTGCAGTAGCAAAGCAACAGCCGGATGGAACAACGTATGTATTTCTATCTTATACGGAATCTGGAAACGATGAAGACGGTAGCGATGTAGAAGATGACATCGAACCAGAAGGTAACAGACTCTATCGTTATGAATTTGTTGATGGTCAACTGATAAACCCTGTTTTATTATTAGATTTGACCGCTACTCCACCAAACGATAGAGGAGAACATAACGGTGGCAAGATTAGGATTGGTCCGGATAATAACGTCTACTTCGTAGTTGGAGAAGTGGGCGGACATGAAACTCAGGCACAGAATATCGAAGATGGTCCAGAACCTAATGGTCTAGGTGGAGTACTAAGGATATCTCAGAACGGTCAAATTGTACAAGGCGATCCCATTTTTGGTGATGAATCTCCTCTCAATTTGTATTACGCAATGGGTATTCGAAACAGTTTCGGAATCGATTTTGATCCAGTTACGGGAAATCTCTGGGATACAGAGAACGGACCTACTATTGGAGATGAAATCAATTTGGTGTATCCAGGTTTTAACAGCGGTTGGTCATTAATCCAAGGATTATCTAAAAATGATCTTTTGGGTGACGGTGCAACTCCTGAAGACCTTGTTTATTTGGGTAAAGGAAGTTATTCTGAACCCAAAATCTCCTGGATTACTCCAATTGGAATTACAGCGTTAAAATTCTTAAATTCAGACAAACTAGGGGAGGTATATCAAAACGACATGTTTGTAGGTGATATAAACAATGGTCTTTTGTATAGGTTTATTCTAAATGAGGCACGTGATGATTTATCTTTTGATAATAATGGATTAGAAGGAAATACCACGTTACTTGAAGATAGAGAAGTCAATGATCCAAAAGAAAACCAACCCTTCGTTTTTGGTCAAGGCTTTGGTGGAATAACAGATATTGAAGTAGGTCCGGATGGATATCTGTATGTACTTAGCTATACTGGATCTCTGTTTAGAATTGTACCTTCTTCAGCTAGTACAACAACAACAACAACAACCAGTCCAAACGTTTCTTCTACCTTAGAAGATGTTCAACAACAAGAGATACCATCTGAAAGCGATGATGATCAAATTACTTCTCAAACTGGCAACTCGGTTCCAGCAGTCATCTCAGGTTTATACGGCGATAACTCTTATTCTCCAAACCCAATCTCAATTGAAAGAGGTCAAACAATAACCTGGTATAACGGAGACACCATTTCTCATACTGTGACGGCAGGACAAGATAACGATGAAGATTCAGGTCAATCGTTTGATTCTGAAGCCATAATACCAAATCAATCTTATAGCATTACATTTGATGATTCAGGTGAGTACCCCTATTATTGCTTTTATCATCCTACAATGGTTGGAGAAGTGATAGTAGAATAATATTTATTTCTAAATCCATTGTTTATCCATGATCATGGGTAAAGAGATTTAACCTCGGTTCACTGGGTAAGTTCAAGATAAAGTAAAATAACCAAATTCATTTATGAAAATTCAAGCTTGTTTGTGATTTTTCCATTCTAACTGGAATTTGACAAGATATCAAATAACTTGTGACTATAAAATATGATACAGAAAATTACAGATTAAAGTATACTATTTATAGAAATGGTAATGAAATCTAAGTTAATTCTGTTATTATGATTTCTAATCACCTTTTTTATTGGTATTTGATAAAATAGCTCTAATTGTTTCACTATTATTTGCTCCTTTTTGTTACTATCATCTTCTGCAATGTTTTTATCATCATATTTTTCACAAATGAATAATAATGCATCTGAAAATACCCATTTGGTAGAATATAAATCGGGATTATTAGTTCTAGATAATTTGATTCCTCTTATCTCTTGAATAAATTCTACTGATAAATTAATGCCTTCAACATATGTTATAGGTTTGATTCCATTTTGATTGTATTCCTTTGAAAATGTACACTTTATTATTCTAATATCCTATAGGGCTTTTGATTTAGAAGCACAAATCTCTCTTTAGCAAGTTTGAATACTTAAATATGATTTATTTGAGTAATTATTCAATTATAAGACTCCTTTATAATTATCAATCTGATTGTGCTGAGGTTAGACGATCAAAACAATCAGATTGATTTTGTTTGCTATTTTTTATAAGAATTCATGAATAGTATACTGGATCATATGTTAACTGTTTCAAATGAGCATTTGATAGACGGCTTCATCCAAGTTAGTCTATTTTCTTGGCCAGGGTATAACAATGAAATAAAGAATGAATTTAGTAGTATAAATAAAGAGGCATTAAAAAATTATCGATATGAAGAATTTTCTTGGAAATGAATTCATGATGCCAGAATAGTTGTCGATTTTGTTGAAAATAAAATAACAATAAAAAATAACGAAGTGAATTTTTACCCCTGTAATTAAAATATATCGAGAGGAAAAAAAAGCCACTCTGAAAATAGGAAAAAAAGGAACTTTAACATTTTCAATATAGATGATCAAAGTAACGGTACTATGAGTATAAATGGAAAATCCTTTACCTTGTAAAAAAAATAAATTATAATTTTAATAGATTATGCAGCTAACAAATTTTGCCTTTTATGTAACTGACGAGAGGATCTAATAAAGAATGACAAATAAAGTCGTTTACTATTTGGACCAGTTACTTCTCTTCTAAGTCAGCTTTACATCTTACAACAATGCTATAATTATTCAATTACCATTTACAAAATCAGTATTTCACAGGATCGTCGTATTGTATGTTCTTTATCTTAAACTTGGCATAGGTAAAATTGCCTACTTTAGTATCCCATGATACCTCGATGTCCCAGGGGACCATCATATTTTTAGCATGGGCATATTCAGAATAATATCCAACCTATTTTTCTTTTACAAAAGAATTATCAACTGCACGGTATCTGTCAGCATTCATCTGCACGATTTCACCTTTTTTATTGAAATGAAATAATGCCTCAACATTAGCCCCAGCGTAATCGATTATGTCCTTTGCAGAATCAGAATTCACTGGCTCCCAATGTAAATAACTGCTTGGCAATAACGCAGTTGGAAACAAGGGAGCTTCTGCAAGCCATCTCATCAGCTCACTCTCATCCAATTCTTTTCCTCTTGGAGCATCAGCTATTGTAAGGATAGACATTATCTTTATTTGAAATGTGCCCTTTTCCTCTAAATACTTGTCAATGCCTGTAATCCATACTAAAGGTAGTAACGATATTTTTCCAATCCAAATAAAACCTGGCCTCTCGGTGGTAAGGTATTCTTCTCCTTCTATTGGCATCCATTTTTGGTTTTCGGCTTGACGAAACTCCCCCGTATGTTTTAGTTTAACATAACTGACATAGTGTTGGTCCTCCTCTAAGGAATATGTAAAGTATCTCTGAACAGGCTCTGGAAGGTCCTTTATCTGTTCCAATGAAAAAGTTTTGGTTGACACGTCTTTTGATGTAGAATAAAGCCTTTTTACCTCTCTTTCTATTTGCTGGTTAAAAATCATATCATTAAGACCAATTATAACAAAGTATGCAACAATTGCAACAGAAGGTATTAGTATTACTAATATTAAGACTTTCTTCTTCTTGGAGAGCCTCACGAGTGGACATCGCCTTCTCCACTAAGTATGACTTTCTTCTTCACTAATCAAGACTTGTTTGATTGACCTTCTTGGCGTTGGCAATACCTCTCTATCAGAATAGCCTATTCGCAGTAGTAATTGCGGAATTGTGTCACTATGGTCAGGTATTAAACTGCCAAGCCTTTTTCTCAAATTGGGAACTTCAATGGGCTGGTTTAGGTAAGAACACCATAAATTCTCAGACTTTAGGTACAGAAGCAAGTTTGATAATGCTAGACCCGCATTCAGCCATGAAAGCGTGTTATCGGAGTTTGTACCTATCACTAACAGAACAGGAGAGCCTATAGCAAGTTCTTTGTCCTTGGCTGCTTGTCCTTTACCAAGGTCAAATGTTCGTATTACAAACGGGCCGACTAAAGACATGATATCGCCAAATCCAAACGCATAACCGGGCATTCCATCACCAAGATGACTTCTATTTGTATGGACCCACGAAGCCAATTCCCTCCTAAACTTTTTGTCTGACATTTGAATAATATCTCCTTCAGTAATCAGTTTAGCAAGTTGCTCTTTTTCCTCTCTGTTCTTCTCAATATGAAACCAGACACTCTCGTATTTTTGATCGATAGATTGAAGGTTAGAGAGAATCCCTTCTGAGATTTCCTTATCATCATCAAATCTAAATCTGTTTGTTCTTCTCATAGTAATTGAGTTAAACAATCTTTTTAGTACTTCATCTTTAGTTTTCTCTGGTTTTTCATCAATGTCTATTACCCTAACTGTGGCCAACAAATCATGGTCACCCTCTTCTTCTTCTCCTCCTTGTTGTGGTAACAAGGATGTTTCAAATCTATAACCAAAGTATGATATTGCTAACTGCAAATTAAACAGGGCAGAACCACAACTAATTGTTAACTCTCTGTCGTCAGGATCTACAACCGGCAATGCTCTTGTTCTGTCTGCATACAGATGAATTGTATCACCATCAGATATTCTAAATGCCCATGGTTGTGTATTGTGACCTGATGGGGCCAAAATAGCATAATTGAGAAAGAATTTTAACTTGTCAAATGGTTTATCATAACTAGAAAACCAGGTTTCAGACACCTTCCAAGGTTCAAGACCATTATATTCGATGTCTTCTCTTGTTGATAGCGGCATGATGTTCAAAGAAGGAGCAATTAGAAAAGTGTTATGTAACGTATGGAGTGATTGGAGGGGTATTTTTTAACATTTCAAAAATGTATAAAGCCAAATATTATTAGTCGGACTTTTCATCAGATCATATCTCCAATATTAATCAATGTTGGACTCAAAGACATATTCTCTATTAATAGGTTACATCCATTTATTTTGTAATATTATTCGGTGTCAGCATTTACCACATAATATATAGAAAAGCAGTTTGGGCGCGTGGTGGGTTAATGCTGATAAAGGTTCTTTAAAAGAGATTCTATTATTAATTTAATATAGAGAGATAAGAATATTTTTTATTTCATCCTAAGCAGAATCATTGCTATTATGGGTTCGGTGGTACGTGAAACAATCTTTTTAAGGATGAGTTAGAAAAGAAGACGTATAATTTGTCAGTCATCACTGTCACATTTTGGATATTAAGAACCATTTACTATCTAAAGCTAATTCTCTAGTATATTTTAACTAATTTCACCTCGTCCTGTTAGAGGTATTATTTATCTCATCCTATCAGTTACGATAACCAAGTAAACATGCATCCTATTTTCATATACAAGGAAACGCTAATAATGCAGAGTAAAGCATTTGATACATCATACTTTGATGTTGCCCGCTGCTCTTCGCTTCCCTCTCTCTTATTAACACCAAATTTCCCAATCAAATATCCCGCATAATTGATAAAAGAATTATCATGGTGTATTAACGCTATCTTTTGTTAATAGAATATCATTATGTCCACAGTAATGGGACCAGAATACTGGTTAATACTGTTACTAATATAATTCCTATAATGTCTAAAGGAAATCCGACTTTAGCCATTCTAGCTGCAGTAACATGTCCTGTTGCAAATACAATTGCATTAGGGGGGGTACCTACGGGCATGATAAACCCATAACTTGTGGCTATAGTTAGGGGAACCATTATTAATATAGGATTTATATCAAGAGACGTAGCAAGTGACGCAGATATCGGAATTAATAGTGCTGCTGCTGCTGTATTACTTATTACCTCACTAGAAAATATTGCAACGGCTACCATTACCAGGATAATTACTATCAAAGGCATACCTGAAAGAAAAATTAGTTGAGATGCAATCCAGTCATCTAAACCAGTCGTTGTAAATGCATTAGCTAGTGCCAATCCGCCCCCTATGAGAAGTAAAACTCCCCATGGTATTTCGACTGCAGTTTTCCAATTTAGCAATTTGCCATTATCATCCTGAGTTTCTTTATTAGAGGCTTCTAAATTATCTAAGCTTTTCTCCTCATTCGCCACCACCTCGTTTTCATTTTGACGTATGTTCTCTTTTTTAGACGCATTTATAGAAGGCAATAAGAACAAACTGATAGCGGCTACTACTACTATCGTTGAATCATCAATCATTGGTAATAAATCCTTCCAGAATAATCCCCTAGTAATCCAAGCAATTGCAGTGAATGCAAATATGGCTGCGACCAATTTCTCATCGCGACTTAACCTTCCTAGCTTTTTCAAATTTTCCTTGATTAAATTGCTTTCTTGAACTATAGATTTAATGTGAGTAATACGTACACCAATTCTTGTAATATATATCCATAAGACAAATAAAGAAATACTACTGATTGGTAATCCTATTGCTAGCCATTGACCAAAGCTTACATCTAAATCAAGTGTTGATTTAGACAAGGATGCAAATATGGCGTTAGGAGGTGTACCTATCAAAGTGGCCATACCACCAATACTTGCAGAATATGCTATGGAAAGAAGAATACATACAGCAAATTGTTTTTGATGTTTTTTATCATGTATTTGAGATATTACCGCGGCTGCTATCGGAAGCATTAACATTGCGGTTGCAGTATTGCTCATCCAGCCACTTAAGATTCCTGTAACAAGTATAAAGGCAGCTGCTATATATTTTGGATTAGTCCCAAATACACTCAGTATATGTAGTGCAAATCGTGTATGTAAATTTGATTTTTCTACTGCCTTGGCCAGTAGAAATCCACCAAGAAATAGAAATACTACTCTATCTGCATAGCTTGCAGATGTATCCCCTAGGGGTGTAACATTAAGTGAAGGAAATAATACGAGCGGTAG
>JBGTFK010000004.1:0-12993 GCA_041747305.1 Candidatus Nitrosocosmicus sp. | reverse complement strand
CAACTGACAAGTCTATAGTCCTCTTGCATATTAGTTAATAGTGGTTGAAACCGTGAGTAATAAAGTAATAATAACTTTATTAGACTAGAGTCTCGATTTCATGTAAATTTTTTTCTGGTGCTCTAATTATGCATGAGGTCTTTTGATCGTGACGAATCTGCTAAGAAAATCATGATGAGGCATCATTCTGATAAATGAGATTAATTGGATTCCCGTAGATATCAACAATGATTTTACAGTGAATCGATTGTTATCTTTTTCGATAAGTGCTTTACATAATAGTGGTTGATTTATTTGCTTGTTTACCTGGGCTCTATGACAGTAAGAAAATGTAAGGATAGACGCAACATTGGGAATTATATTTTTACTCTTGGATGAATAATATACTGATTTAGACGAACTGATTTGGGAAAATTATGTCATACATACATCCACAAACATATATCTCGTTGTCCAACACGTTTTTTTATTAATCTATTCTTAAATAATAAATTTTTATAAAGAATTGCAAGTTATTATTGTAAAATGATTATAGCTTCATTTTCAATCTGGGTAAATAATATCGAGACGCTAATTTTGTTTTTAAGAAATAGATGACAGGATCGAATGAGCATGACGGAATTCACTATGCCTTTACTACTGGCTGGACCCATAATTCGTCGAGTTGACAAAACACAGGTGTGCATCTGGATAGCAACGAGCAAACCCGTATACACTAAAGTACATATTTTCAATTCTAAAAAGTCAAATATCGGCTTTGTCCCAGGCAAAGATGCTAATGAAAATATTGATAAAGAACTTGGACCGGATTTCTCTCATAATGGTATGAATGTTATTGGCAGTGGTAATAATACCTCTTTAAAACTGGGTGATAATCTTTATGTTAGCCTTATAAAGGCAAGGCCATTTCCTTCAAATGAACCTGTTGGATCTAATATACCAAACTTAATATCCAATTTTCCCACAGATGAGATCCTTGCTTATGATATAGAACTTTTTTTATCTACAGAAAGCAAAGAGAAAGGACTACGGCTGAAAGATCTGGGATTGTTATCTGGAGAAAATACCATACTTTATGATAGTTCTAATTCTGATGAACTGCACCATCACATTGAGCATGAAGACAAAACCTTACTTAGCTTGCTTTCATTGCCTACGTTTTATATTCCTGTTGGGAAAAATGGTTCTCAACTAAATATTCTCTATGGTTCCTGTAGAAAATTACATGGTGATGGTGAAGATAGTTTGCTGATAGGAGATAAACTTCTTGCCTCTTCCATTTCTGATCTAAAAAAGCGACCAAGCTCTCTATTTCTAACAGGTGATCAAATTTACGCTGATGACGTAGCTGGACCTATAATAGGTTATCTAGGAAGATTATCAAACGACTTACTTGGTTGGAGAGAAGTTGTTGATGGAATTGATAAGAATCTAGAAGATATACCAATTGGGGGCCGAAGACAGATAGCGGATTCCAATGCTCACTTTACTTCAGAAGTATCTGACAATCACTTATTAGGATTTGGCGAATTTGCCTCAATGTATTTGATTACATGGAATCATTTGATTTGGCCCAAAGAATTTAACCCCTATCTCCCAAAATTACATCAAAGTTCCGGATCAAAAAAACAGTACGAAAAAGAGCTAAAGGAGCTTGAACAGAGTCGCATTAGCATTCAAAAAATTAGAAGACTCCTCGCTAATATGCCTACTTACATGATCTACGATGACCATGAAATTACTGACGACTGGAACATAGACCGGAAATGGCGCGACTCTGTGAGAAACAGTAAGAGCGGATCTCAAATAATTGTTAATGGTCTTGTAGCTTATTGGGCTTTTCAGGCCTGGGGGAACGATCCGGATTCGTTTAAAGATGACTTTATCGAAACTATCAAGTCATACCTTGATCTAAAAAAACAAAAAAGTTTGTTACATTTTGACAAAACAGCCAGAATTTCAAATTTGGTTAACGACAGTGGAGACATTGAAATTGATAAAATACAAATAATGGAAGATAGGATTTGGGCTTATAAAAAGTGGACATATGTTGCTCCTACATATCCACTTTCCATATTTTTAGATTGTAGAACGCAGAGAGAATTTGTAAATCCTGATGGACCACCAGTATTATTAAATGATGAGGCTCTGGATTACATTAAATCCGAGGTTTATGACTCTGGATATAAACGAGGAGACCCACTTGTTATCATATCTCCGACACCAGTATTTGGTTTTGAACATGCCGAAAGCGTGCAGCGATTTCTAACCTCAATTTCAGGAACTTATAAGTGGGACCTTGAAACATGGAGGGCTAACGAAGCGGGATTCATCAAATTCTTGGCTTTTGTGTCTAATGCATTTGGCCCTGATTATTGCGTTATTTTATCAGGAGATGTTCACTACGCCTTTACAATGAAAGCAAAATTTGATCTAATCACTGCTGGGTACCCCACAAAGCAATCTGCTTCTGATTTGGAAAATAATATCCAGATACATTCATCCTTACCCGTGGCCCAATTGACTGCTAGCCCTTTTCGAAGCAATAGCCTATCAAAGAGAAAATTAGCAATAATAATCTTGAATATGGTACATAAAATCATAATGGGCAAGAAAATGGTATCCCGCACAGGCTTTCTGACTACTAACTATGACATTAATCACAATAATCATGGGTCTGCAAACAAATTAAAGGAAGAGGACGAATCAACTAAGGAAAATAGTCTGACATCCAAATTGCTCTTGAAACAAAATACAAATTATTCAAAACATGGAAAAGATGTATCGTTTCTCATTAAAATAAAGACTATTTTTATCAGCTTGGTTAATCGATATTTTATTAAAAGGCAAAGAGGATCAGTCGAGGGCATACCAGATTGGAGGGAGTATCGTTTGCTCATTACCCCCGAGGGTCATGGTACAACTCCCGTGTTAGCAAATAACAATATAGGTTCAGTTTCATTGAATTTAAAATCACATACTGTGGAACACAAAATATTTTTTCTTGAAAGTAATAAAGTGCGTTCTAGCATAGCCAAGATAGAATTTTGATGATGCAAATAAAGATATGAGATAAATTTTTCTATTATCTTTTTTATATCTAAAAGATTGAGAAGGAAGGAAGCTAGTGAAATTAAGCTTTATCAATAGGTTGAAAAATTATAATGTTACCATTATATGTACAATTACAGTATTTTTAAAAAGATTTCCTTGAACATATCATAATGACTTTGTTCAGGGTAGTAATATGATAGGAAAATCTCTGGGTCTTACTTTTATGGACATAATTGACATACTAAATAAGTGTCGATTCCCAAAATTCGATAGAATTATAGCTCCTTATTTCCATTCCTAAACTGTGACGTGTACCCAGAAGGAAGACAGAGCAAAGATTGTTAAAAACCATCTTCCTACCATCATGACCATTCCAGATGAATTGTGGAATGAGTTTAACAAAATCCTGCCTAAAAAAAGCCATCCGGGACTGTTGGTTGACCAATAGTGAAATACAGAAAAGTATTAGATGGCATTCTCTATGTCCTGAGAACAGAAGGATGTCAATGGAAAAAGAGAGAGACAATGATTACATTTCTAACATTTCTAGGCTGATTTGTTTAAACGTAAGAACAATGAATTAGCCTTTTATAATCATAAAATAACTGTGGAGTCATGAAAAAAGCCTACGTAAAAAAGGATGATCTTGATTCTCTATAATCATTACCGTTTAGGGGTATGAGAATTGTCTGGGGATAACAACACTAGTTTATTAAAAATTCTGAAGCATCTAATTTTACTCTTGGAAACTCAGGTTTCATGATTTCCAATTTTTTTAGAATAATATATGATATTGCCCAATTTCGAAAGTGTTTAACGTTTGCAGGTATGATATACCAAGGTGCCCACTTCCTATTGCACCTACTTAAAATATTCTCGTAGGCTCCAATGTATTTATCCCAATTTCGATGACTTAGTAAATCACTTTCCTTAATTTTCCATTGCTTCGCAGGATCTTGTATTCGTTCTTGCAGTCTCCTTTTCTGTTCATCTTTACTAATGTGTAAGAAGAACTTTATTATGGTCGTACCGTTTTCTGACAAGTATCTTTCAAAATCATTGATTTGTGTGCATCTGAGAATCACTTGATCCTTAGAAATTAAATTACTGACACTTGGTTCAATAATGTCTTCATAATGAGAACGATTGAAAATTGCAATTTGTCCTTTTGAAGGAACTTCGATATGAATTCGCCAAAGATAGTCATGCGACAATTCAGTTTCGTTAGGGACCTTAAATGACTTTACGTAACAGTTTTGAGGATTTAATGCTCCCATCACTTGACGGATTGTTCCGTCCTTTCCTGAGGCATCAGGTCCTTGCAAGATAATTAATAACGATTTTTTATTGGCGGCAAATAACTTGTATTGTAATTCAGATATCTTTTTAGAAAATTGTTCCATTTCTGTTACCGTATCAATTTTGCTTTTATTCCAGCTATATAGCGGATCCCAATTTTTTAACTTTATTTGATTAGTAGAGGATTTGGTTGGATTAACCAAAAATTTTTTAAGAGGATCCATGATTGATCCAGATAAAAAGATGGTAGATTTAAATCTGTATCTATGATGCATTTTGTATATTACACTTCATTACTTTATCTAGTTGGATGATATCTTAAGAACAAGCACAAAAAGCAGGAAGAATATTTTTGTTATTAGAAATCTTGTCCTTGAATCGGGTTCTATTAAAAAATTATGAAAATTACCATCAACAGTATACAAATCTAAAAATTATTCCGAAGCAGAATAATTTTGTTGTTTCTTATCCTACGGGAATCATTCTTTATTCGATATATTCTATGTATCTCTATCGTACAAACAATATTGCACATTCTAGACCATAGAACGATCAAAATCTTTAATCGAGACTAGTAAAATCTCATTTGCAAATTACAAGGAAGGATAAAAATAGCCCATTTGAATGGGAACGTCGGTATCAAGGCATTATTATTAGAGAATAAATGATTAGCAATATTGCTAAATGAGTGGTCCGCAAAACCTACAGACAGAGAACTATTTCTTAAATTATTTGAGAAAATAGCCAAGTTTATGGGAACATACCCAAGTTACATTTCATCCCCGTTTCATAGAGATGTATCTGGAAACCATATTTCTTTGACTGTGACGTATGGAAACTGCAGAATATTTTTTAGAAAGCATTTACTTACTTAGAATTTCAGTCAAGTGCCTCTAATCCTCCGCTGTAGTTATGTCCCTTTCGTATTTAAGAAAGTAACAATAATAGACATTAGCATAGATTAGAATTTCCTCTCATTCCATTAAGATTTTAGAATATTTAGGAGTCATTATTTCTAAGGTTACGAATTTCATCATTACCAGAATGAAGTGTGCAAACATATTAGTGCTGGAAAAATTATAATCAAAGCAAATTACTCTCATAGTTCTATCATCATTTCTTGACGTTTTTAGTCAAACATGATTATAGATGACTGACGAATTCTGTCCTGTAGAGTCATAAAATAACATCATATAACGATTTTCATAATTAGGCAACAAAGCAATTGAAAGCAAAAATTTAGATAATGTAGAAACATTGATTGTTATGTATGCGAATTTCACCGGAAATGACAAAAGCCATTAACGAACAAATTTCTTATGAAGCTTCATCAGCGAATGCATATATTGCAATCGGATCATGGTGTGAGCGAACCGGATATGATGGTAGCGCAGCTTTCTTTTTTGAACAAGCTAGCGAAGAAAACCAACATATGCTAAAGTTTATTCATTATCTAAACGGAGCAGGTGCAGAAGCGATAGTTCCTGCAATAGATAAACCTCAAAATAGCTTTGAATCACTTGAAGCTGCATTCCAATTTGGACTGCAGGGAGAGCAAAAAGTCTCCAAATCCATTTATGAGCTGGTCGATATGGCCGGAAAAGAAAAGGACTATTCCACTTATTCATTTCTTCAATGGTTTGTAACTGAACAAATAGAGGAAGAGACATTATTTCAAACAATTCTCCAAAAATTTGATTTACTTGGAGGCGACAAATTGGCCATTTATCAGATAGATCAATCTCTATCTTCTATCAGATCACAGATCATGAGTAAACAAGCAAAGATAGGATAATCTTCTCAAAAATAGAATTTCATTCTATTTTGCTAATTTTTCAAAATTTTTCAACCTTGTATTTTTTTTGTTATTTGTCCAAATCTGGAGATTAGTTTAAAATTCATTAGTTAAAAATATGGAACATACACTAGAAGCTCTTAAACGAGATGCATCTGTGCATTTATTATGAGTCTCAACATTGCGGTAATAATTAAATTGGAACCGGATTTTTCAGATGGAAATGTGAGTTATAATCCGGACGGAACACTAAACAGAGCAGAAACTAAAACCATTTTGGGACATCATAGTGCAATTGCATCACAAGCTGCCTTTTATGCTAAAGTAAAGTACGGTGCACATATATGTATTGGGACTATGGGTCCGCCAATGGCCGAATTGGCTCTTGATCAATCACTATTATTAACTGACGCTGAAGAATTACATCTATACAGCGACAGATCGTTTGCGGGTGCAGATACCTTATCCACAGCAGAGGTTCTAAAAACAGGGATATCCAAGATGAATGATGGAAAATCAATGGATATTGTATTTTCAGGCTTTAGAGCATCAGATGGTGAAACTGGTCAGACCGGTCCTCAAACGGCATGGAAACTGGGTTTTACTTTCTTAGGCAATGTTATAAGCTACGAATTAGATAGTGAAAAACGAGTGATAACCGCTTTACGTCATGTTTCATACGGAAATTATAACCTGATAGAACAAGTGCAGGCACCTTTGCCTGTTTTTATTGCCATAGATCCATCTTACAAATCTCCTTTTATTACGGTCTCTCAAAGACTAAGCGCATCAAAATATCAAAAAGAAGCCATGGTAAGATCGAGTAATTATAAATCCATTTTGAAGGTATTTAATGCCAAAGAATTGGGAGTTGATCCAAAATTAGTGGGGTTGCCTGGTTCACCTACAATTGTATACAAAGTGGAAAAAATTCCCAAAATAAAATCAAGCAGGAGTGCACAGACTATTGAAAATATAGACGCTGGCGAAATATCCAGCATTCTTGAGAAAATCCATGAAACAATTACCTAAACAATGTGAAGGGGTGAATGAGCGTGAACGAAATGAATGAAAATATGAACATGACAATAGATCAAACTAATGCTTTGACGGAGGAGAAGGAGAAGATGAAGGAAGTTGAGGAGGTTGACAACATCAATAAAAAGAATGAGACCAGTAAATACACAAACCTCTATGTTATTATCGAACAGGTAGATGGTAAGATTACTCCTGTTGGTCTTGAAATGTTATCTGAAGCAAGGAGGCTTATCGACGATTTTAATAAAAAATATTCACTAAATGAAAAAGTGATTGCAGTAATTCTAGGTAATGGTATCAAACATTTATGCAAAGATCTGATTTATTATGGTGCAGATGCTGTCATTTATGCAGACGACCAAAAACTACAATATCATATAAATAAAATATATACTAAAGTAATTGTTCAAATAGCAACCGATGCGAAATGTATTGAAAAGATATCTCCAGAATATTATAAAGAGTTTAAACGACCTAGATACATGTTCTTTGCTGCCGATAGTACAGGAAGACACCTGTCATCCACAGTTCTAGCAGAGCTTGAATCTGGATTGGCGTCTGATATTAATAAACTTGTAATAGAAGATATCGGCTTTAGACATGAACATAAAACAAAGGGACAAATGTTAACTTTTGAAAAAACACTAATGATGTATAGACCTGATTTCTCCGGATTTCTTTGGACCACTATTCTCTGTCTAGATAACAAAAATCCCGATATAAAGAGGGATTATCATCCTCAAGCATGCAGTATTATTCCAGGTGTATTTGAACCACTAGAAAAAGACATGTCTCGGACTGGGATAATCAAAGAGTATAATCCGGTATTTGATCCAAAAGATCTTGAAATTAAGATTCTAAATAGAAATGTTCTTACAGACATGATCGATTTTGGCAACTATAAAACTATAATAAGTTTTGGTAGGGGTATAAAAGAATCTCCAGAAGAGAACATAAAGTTAATAGAAAGACTTGCAAAATTATTGAACGCTGAAATTGGTATTTCATTGCCCGTATCAAAAAAACCGTTTAAATTAAGTGACAAAATGAATTCACTGTATATTACTCCAGAAAGAGTAATAGGAACAAGTGGTCAAAAAGTCGAACCCACTATTTACATTGCGTTGGGTATTAGCGGGGCCTCCCAACATTTAGCTGGAATGAAAAATTCTGGATATATCATAGCAGTAAATCCCGACGAAAACGCTCCAATAAGAAATGAATGCGATGTTTTCATTAAAGGAAGAATAGAGGATGTTTTGCCAATCATGATAGAGGAACTTGAGAGGGAAAAAATTACACAAACAAAAGAAGTAGAAGGTAGTACCGTAGTTGGAACAGTTTGATGTTGTAATAATTGGCGGAGGTTCTGCAGGTTTAGCTGCATTAAAGCAACTTTCCTCTATGGGAATTCAATCGGTATTGATAGAAGCTGGTTCTACTATAGGAACAAAGAACGTTTCAGGCGGTATACTGTATTCAAAAAATCCTCAAACTGGTAAAGTTTATAATGTTGACAAAATATTTGAAAATTTCCTAGAAGATAAACCATGGGAAAGACAAATTACAAAATATATACTAAACTGTGTATCCAAAGACAAGGTCCTGTCAATTGATCTAACCGATTCCCACGAATACCAATCTAATTTTGGTTGTTCTGTGTTATTAAATAAATTAAACTCCTGGTTTGCCAAACAATCTCTGGAGGCTGCAGAAAGAAACGGCGGAGGCATCATAAATGGAGTTCATGTTAGAAATATTATCTGGGATGATGAAAAGGGCAAAACAATTATCCAAACAGATGAGTTAGATGATTTTGAAGCCAAGGCTATTATTGCTTCCGACGGAGTAAATTCAGAGATTGCAGAAATAACAGGAGCACGAGAAAAATTTTCGCCCTCAGGATTGTATCAGGGAGTAAAGGTTGTTATCAAACTGCCAGAAGAAATAATAGAGGAAAGATTTGATTTAAGTCCTGGGGAAGGGACAGCTCATATTTTTGCTGGCGATGTAACTCTCGATCACATAGGTGGAGGTTTTTTATATACCAATAATGATTCTTTATCCGCAGGAGTTGTATATCATTATGACTCTTTGATTTCAAATCCAACAGAACCAAACAATCTTGTAAACGCTTTACTAAATAATCCATTTGTCAAAGAATATATCAAAGACGAAGTAGCCTTAGAACCCTATCCAGACAAAAACTTGTCTAAAATGGAACAGCTGCGCATTAAATTTGCAGTCAATAAACTGATTAAAAAATGGGAGAATTTGAGATCTGAGTATTATTCACGTGAGGGGAAAAGAAGATTTATTGAAGATAAGGAATTCAATTCTATTGAGGAAGCAAAGTCAAAAATAGATGCCTTACACAAGGAATTGCTTGAAAAATATAATACGAGATTTGAAACAGATTATGTAGAATTAGAGTATAGTACGAAATTAATTCCAGATGGAAAACGCTGTAGAATGAAAAGACCCTTTATCAAAAATATATTATTCGTAGGTGATGCTGCAGGAAGAGGTCTATTCATTGGACCACGAATCGAGGGATTAAATGTAGGCATTGATGATGCAGCAAGAGCATCTTATGCAATAAAACAAGCTTTGGAGAAAAATAATCTTGATATTGCATCAAATTATTTGGGTGAGCATTATTCACAGTCTGTCCAACAAAGTCCTTACACAATGGATATGGAGAGAATAGACAAGTATTATATCAAAACAATAATCGATGCTGCAGGCAAGCAAATTCCACCACAAAAAATAGGCAAGTATGGGTTACTTTTTAAATTGTTTCTAAATGATAAATTAAGAAATATTTCTATCGACATTGTAAACAAAATAGGATACAATAACATGTTATCGCTAATTGAATCAAAAGAGACGTACATACGTACTCCAATAAACATCGCCGAAAAACTCGGTACAAAAACCGTCTCTGAGTATGCAATATCTATTCCAGGATTATCTCAAAGGATATCAAGTTTAAGTTATAATGATGTTCTACAAAGTCATATTAAAGTAACAAACTCAAAGAGCGAGTTTATGAAAAAAATGGTTACGCTATGTCCAACTAAATGTTATAGTCTTGAAGGAGAAGATGTAGTCTTACAACATGAGGGTTGCATAGAATGCGGCACATGTTCCTTAGAAACAGAATGGAGACATCCCAGAGGTGAAAAAGGGATACAATTTAAGTATGGATAAATAAAATACAAATGTTGTGTCGATACACTAGACTACAACTTATCCATCATTACTAGATTCTTTACCTTTGTTGATGTTCCATAGATATTCAATCAGGTATTCAAATGATTATAAATAACTTATTTCCACCTACAATGGATTTTGAAAAATAACTCTAGGCGTCGAAATTAATTTTTGTATTCCATATTACATATTCCCTGTTCCCCTTTATTCTTATATGAATACTGCGAGGTTTTGTAAATAAAACGATAAAAAATAATACGAAAGGCCGAAAACCATGAAGTTTTTTCAAGAATTTCTAAATATTGTCTCTTGATTTGCTATTAAACCCAAAGTCCCCAAGCTCGATCCATTCATGCTTTATTATACTCCATATGTCGTCTGCAAGTGGTCCGTCATTCTCATCTTGTCTTATAAAATATTTGTATGGAATCCACCCATAGCCTTTATCTCCCCAGTCGGTTCCCCAAGAATTCTTAAATAAAAAACATCCATTTTCTTTATTATCGTTGTATCCGACTAATGTAATGGCATGTCCTCCTATCACCGATTCATCATTCCTTGGATACAAGATTAATCCACCATTTGTTGAGGCTTGCTCATAGGAATCAAACACGGTAAAACCTGTTCCCAATGCAAATCCCCTTTGTATGTATTTTTTCATTCGTTCTACTAATTGTGAGGTTGATGGTATTCCCTTATCAAGCCTAAAATATTTTGTAACTTGAAAAGACTGAGCAAAACCTGTATTAAGTATGTCTGGAATATTGTCAAAGTCCTCTATATTATAAGGGTAATAGGTCTCGGGTGGGGCACCGTAAATTACCAAAGCACCTAGGGCACTTCTAATATATGCTCCAGTATCTCCCGTTAGATGCATTAACCAACGTGTTGTTTTGTAGATAAACAATCGCGATAATTCTACATAATTGCCATGTCCTCTTTTACTCATGTACTCGTACATGCTTGCAGCCATATTTGCTGTACAGCTTCCAAGGCTTCCCTGATCCTTAACTGGTGAACAATATGATCTATTGTCAATTTTTGATGGTATTTTTTTAGGAGAAGTTCCTTTAGTTTGCAATACCGATTTTATTTTTTGAGCAGAGTTCGTTTCTTTTACAAGATGTTTCTCTGCTAATAATTTCTCCTCTACGGTATCTGGACCATAATCTTTGATTGAAGGATAGTCCTTCATCCACCCGAATCCCTTTATTCTATAACCCACGTCCGGCATAATTCTATATAACTAGTAAACAGCGGCATAAATCTTTTTGACGCATTTCATTTTCTTGTTTTGATTAAGAGATTCTTACCTATGCTCAATAATGAACCTTCATCTTTCCTTTTTGATCTTTTAGGCAAATAAAGAAGTTATCTAGAGGGGATGCAAATAAATAATATCCAAATTTTTTTCATGTATGTATATTCCGCGTCAAATTGGAAATATCGTTATTTGATTCCCACTTTGGAAATGTTAATTAACCAAAAGAAATATTCAGGTTCATGGCAAGGGGAATCGCACTAACAATCGGTCTTAATTCAGTAGACCCAAAACATTATGCAGGCTGGTCAGGAGAACTTAACGCCTGCGAAGCAGACGCAGAAGATATAGCAAATATTGCTAATGCCCAGAAATTTCAGACAGAGACCTTAATGACAAAAGATGCAACCATTCAAAGTGTGACTGAAAAAATCCGTAACACCTCAAAGGAACTGCAATCAGGAGATATTTTTTTATTAAGCTACTCAGGGCACGGTGGACAGCTTCCCGATCTAAATAATGATGAGCCCGACACAAACGATGAAACCTGGTGTCTTTATGATGGGGAATTGGTAGACGATCAGATATATTCTTTACTGGGGGAGTTTAGTGACAATGTACGTATCTTGGTCTTTTCTGATAGTTGTCATTCCGGGACAGTCATCAAAGTGGCTTATTTTTCTGACAAAATTGATATGGTGAATACAAATATCGATTCTGCAGGTAGGAGATTTCGATTTCTTCCAACAGGGGTGGCACTTCGAACATATAGAAAAAATAGGGATTTCTACGATAGCGTGTTGAAGGATGAAAAATTAAAAAATTCAGCTGAAACAATTAAAGCCTCTGGAATGTTGATTTCTGGATGCCAAGATAATCAACTTTCCCTTGACGGTGCTTTCAATGGCTTGTTTACCTCACAGGTTTTGAAGGTTTGGAAGGACGGTTCATTTGATGGTGACTATCATAAATTCCACAAGGAAATATTGAATCGTATGCCGCAAAATCAATCGCCCAATTTATTTATGATTGGACAAAATAATCCAAATTTTGAATCACAAAAACCCTTCAGTATATAGGCTTGAATATTCCTGTGAATCAATGAACAAATTCTCAGGCGGCTTTTTTTTATTAAATATTCTGTTTTTATTATTTATTTTGACTTTTGACCATGGTTGATTTGTAGTGGATACTAAGAGCCTATCCCAAAATTCGATAGGATTATAGCTTGTTGATTTTCTTACTATGGTATGACCTGTATCCTTCAGGAGAGTAATAAAGAACTTCCCGTCATACTTAAGATTCCTGATGAATTATGGGATGAGATTAA
>JBGTFK010000003.1:0-3454 GCA_041747305.1 Candidatus Nitrosocosmicus sp. | reverse complement strand
TGATGTAATGTATTTAATATATTCATTATACATTTCACCCCAGGCCATAGGTGAATTTTGTTGCCACCAGTCCGTAATCGATCTAAATTGATTAGGATTGTTCATGTTTCGCTCCTCATTGCGGTTGTTATTGTTATTGTTATTGTTATTGTTATTTTTTCCCTTTCCTTGATTTTCCATAATAATCACAGATACTCAGTATTCAGAGCTCTAATATTTTACAGTTATTGGCTTGATTTGTAGCTTGACTAGGTTGGATGAGATTTCATAATAAAGTTTGGCTCTGTTCACTTGAGGAAATAATTTTTTTATTTTGTCTAATTAAGAGCAAATATGTTTAACGCATTGGTAGTTTTTCATATGACATTTTTTTGTTTGCTCCGTTTTATTCATCTAAAATAGTATATTTCAGAGCTAAACAAAATCAACTAAAAGTGCTTGGATCTATTTTACTAATTAATATTGGTCATTCAAATAGATATAGAAAATTTTATTTGACTGCTCACAATTCGGATAACATTTAAAATTCTTATTGTTATTCAAAATCCTATCTCTTACACGAAACATTTGAGCTTTTAGTGAAATATTGATCCGAGTGCATATAATATGATCTTTGATAAACATTCGAAAGATACTGTTAAGGGCTCATAAGGTACATTTACAATAAGTATAAATCAATCCAGGATTTGATTTACTATATAATATGGTATATAAAATCAAGGATACTCTTTATTTAGAGGAAACAGAGACTGTTTCTGATAAAGCCTTTAATGATGAGTGCCCCTTTCCAATGTGGATCCTTAATAATCCATTTATTTCTATTACTGATCTAGATGTGATGATTTGATGTGGTGAAGGAAAGAAACATACCAGAGCCTATCAGAGATGATGTTGGGGGTGCCGATTCAGGCCCCCGTAATATAGAACTAGATAGACAAAACCCTGATATCTTGACACCTCCTAGGACCGACTCAGGCACACTCCCAAACTTGAAATTTTCCTTTGCTTTAGCACATAATCGACTTCAGAAAGGCGGATGGACACGTCAGGTAACAGTAAGAGAGATGCCCATTGCTACGACCTTAGCAGGAGTAAATATGCATTTAAATCCAGGAGGAATTCGTGAATTACACTGGCACAAAGAAGCTGAATGGGCATATATGCTCAATGGACAAGCTCGAATCAGCGCTGTTGATCAAAATGGGCTTGATTTCTTAAATGATGTGGGTGTGGGCGATCTGTGGTATTTCCCTCCTGGCATTCCTCATTCTATACAAGGATTGGAGGAAGGCTGCGAATTTTTGCTTGTATTTGATGATGGAAATTTCTCTGAAGATTCTACATTTTTAATTACCGATTGGCTAGCTCATACTCCAAAAGAAGTACTTGCGAAAAATTTTGGTGTTAAGGAATCTAATTTTGCTAGTATTCCTTTACATGAATTGGATCATAGGTACTATATGTTCCCTAGTACATTACCTGGACCTTTATCAGCTGATAAGATATCAGATGATAAAGGAAAGCGATCGTTTAGTTATCGTATGTTGGCCCAAGAGCCATTAAAGACCAGTGGCGGGAAAGTACGCATTGTTGATTCGACTAACTTTCCCGAATCTGTTAATACAGCAGCTGGATTGGTAGAAGTCGAACCAGGTGGCATGCGAGAGATGCACTGGCATCCTAATAACGATGAATGGCAATACTATATAGAGGGAACTGCCAGGATGGGAGTGTTTGCATCAGAAGGAAAAACTCGCACATTTAACTATCAAGCTGGGGATGTGGGGTATGTTCCTTTTCCTATGGGACATTATATTGAAAATATCGGTGATACGTCATTACGCTTTTTAGAAATGTTCAAAAGTTCTCGCTTTCAGGACGTTTCATTAAATCAATGGATGGCTTTGACCCCTCCAGAACTCATTCAGGCCCACCTGAATCTGGATCATACAGTCATGCACTCTTTGCGTAAAGAAAAATGGCCTATAGTTAAGAACCTCGCAGATAAAGTTGATTCCTCATCAACATAGTAAGTAAAGTGTCTCATACTTGACCAACATTCCACATCACTCCACATCACTCCACTGCAACTACAAGAGAAATGAATTTAGCTTTGTAATGAGCCTTATATTACATGTCATACTATCGCCTCAGACTGGAATTATCCAAGGTACAGAAAAAGGGAATTGCTATTGTTTATGAAAAGTATACGTGACAAAGAAGATTTTTTACAGAGGGACATTTGCTCTAAAACAAAAGATAGAAGGAGGGGTACCGTACAGGACCATTGAAAGTATTTGCCAATTAATAAGGAGTACCTTTAGGTCTCTGGTTTGTTAATGCGTTAACATACCATTCAAACTCATCAAGAAATTTGCTTATTCTTTTATCATACGACTCATCAATTAAATTTCCATTTTCATCAAATACCTTGTGTACCTTTGGTATTGCAAATGATGAAGGTATTGAAGGCGAACCCAATTCTGCAAATATTAATCTAAGCTGCTGTGCGGCATTGATTCCCGCAAACATACCGGGGGAATAAGAAACGATTGCTGAAGGTTTGAAATAATATTCTTCCAAAAAATAATCCAGAGTATTTTTTAATGCACTTGATGTACTTCGGTTATACTCTGGTGTAACTGGAATATACCCCTCTGCATTTTTGATTTTGTCTCCAAGTTCTACAAGTTTTTCAGAAGGATTTTCCATTTCTTTATACATTCTATCCAGTAACGGCAAATCTAGTTCCATAGGGTCTATAAAGTAGACCTTGTGATTTCTTTCCTGTAGTTTTCTCTCGATCCATCTAGCTACCCGAATACCTTTTCTATCTCTTCTGACTGATCCAACAATAACTGCAATATGTGCCAATGGAAATAAATGAACGCAATGTTATTAAAATAATTATAATAGATCTCTTTTGTGTAATTAGCACATATCTGGCTTAAAAATTCCTTATAAACTAGAGGAATCAATTTATTCCAATAGTGACTATTGAACAAATTTGGCTTTAGGTTACGCCTATATCTTTATGTGAATAATTTGTTGTAATTCTAAATTCATTATTGTTTAGAGTTTAGAGTTTAGAGTTTAGAGTTTAGAAAATACATTTCATGTGGATATCCTCACGATCTCCACCAAACCAGCTACCAGTATTAGTAACGATATTAATTCATTGGATCATATTTTATCTAAATTCTAATGAATCTAGCATCTTCTGAAATGTAGAAAGATCATTTTCATATTTTCCGGAAAACTAACAGAAATAGATTTCAAGATAGTTCACCATTTGGTCAATGATCCTAAGGCCAGAGTTGAGGATATGGCTATTAGCCAGAGTAACTACAAAGACAATAAAAAGAAGGATAGATAAACTAGTCACAACGAATATTATTGATTTTAGAACCGTATTCAAACCTGAATCACTCCATGGATATATCTTGTATCACAT
>JBGTFK010000002.1:0-12415 GCA_041747305.1 Candidatus Nitrosocosmicus sp. | reverse complement strand
ATGTGATACAAGATATATCCATGGAGTGATTCAGGTTTGAATACGGTTCTAAAATCAATAATATTCGTTGTGACTAGTTTATCTATCCTTCTTTTTATTGTCTTTGTAGTTACTCTGGCTAATAGCCATATCCTCAACTCTTGCTCTCGGATCTTTGACCAAATGGTGAACTATCTTGAAATCTATTTCTGTTAGTTTTTCCAGACCAATATTGAGTTTTCTCGGTTCTCGAATACCCAATACAGTTAAACTTTTAATCAGACTTTTTAGCATCTCAACCTTTTGCTCTAAGTTGCCTTTAATTAACAAGCCAAAAGAATGAACCTTCTTTCTAATGTTATTAGATAACTGGTTAATAGTGATGGTTAATCCTGCTCAAAAAGTCCGATCGGTCCTCTATGGGGATATGAGATTAGGTGAAATATTTGATGGTGTCGAGAGGAGTACTGTTTCATTTCAAGTTGAACGCTTTGGAAAGATATCGTTCCTTTTTAGTAATCGAGGGGGAAGTCCTAATACTTAGGACGTCGCAGAGACTTCAGAACTATTGAAAGAAACAGGAAGTATTACTAAAGGCATGGCCTTAAGGATCAAGTGCAAGAATCAAGTCGGGCGCGCACCTCTGCCATGTAACTCACCAGCTCTGATTCATCGATAATCCCCCTCGCAATAAGAGAGTGTGCGAGGGAAACGAGCTGACTCTCTGGGAATGGAAGTTCCGCATATTGGTGCTCAGAGAGACGGTCCTCTTCCTCGCGTCGCGTGACGGTGGGTAGAACCGCTGCGTATTTATCGAGTGCATCACACATCCCATCGAGACTCGACTTCCATGGAGGAACCGGGTTAGTGACCCCATACTTTTGAGCCATTCGGTCCCAAACTTGGCCGCGCTCGACGAGTTTCTCCAGTGACTTTACTCGTACTTGGGTGATGTCCGATATTTTACCCATATCTGTTCACTTCTCAGTTGGATGACCCGTAACAGGCTCAGTAGCACAGTGCACCATGTGTTCGACGTTTTTGGTCACCCCAGGCTTGGGGAGGGCTACGCCGATCATGCAATCACGAGTCACGATTGCAGCCAGCTGCTCCTCGCTCCAGCCCTCTGTAACAGCCGGCCGCACAGGCAGAACAAGAAACCGATGCTTTGAGTTGGAGTCTTCAACCCGTATCTCTATCTCGGGGGAGAGGAAGAGTCCGAACTCCGCAAGTACCTGCCTGGGTGTACGAACAATACGACGTCGGTAGTT
Organism: Candidatus Nitrosocosmicus sp.; assembly: GCA_041747305.1. Taxonomy (GTDB): domain Archaea; phylum Thermoproteota; class Nitrososphaeria; order Nitrososphaerales; family Nitrososphaeraceae; genus Nitrosocosmicus. The sequence continues at coordinate 11,165 of JBGTFK010000002.1, read as the reverse complement.
AGGCGTGCGGTACCACTCGGGGGAGTTCCCGAGGATTGGACGAGGGTAACAGGAGCACAAGGTGCAGGTGACTACGTGATGGACTGTAGGAGTATCCTCGAGAATGTGTAATGCCGTAAAGTCGCTTGGCGTCCCGAAGCCAGTCGGGTCGAGCCAGTTGATGCCTACCTCAAGACTAGCAGCTGTTGGGTCTTCGAGCAAGCGCTTTTTAAAACCTGAATCGGTCCAAGCCTTGGCGACTAAGCGTGATGCGGGTGCTGGCCCCATCTTCTCGGCGAACTCGGTGTATCGCCGGTGATCTTCGGCACTGAACAGCCCCTTCTCGATAGCAAGTTCACGAAGCGCGATCTCGAGAACTTCAAAGTCCGTGATCTCCTCGACCATAGGTGCTTTCTTTGTCATCGTCACAAACTCCTAAGCTGAGCGTGGCTCCAACCAGCGCTCCACAATTTCGGCCTGAAGCGTGTCTTGCGATGGGCCGGCATACGACTTCCAGAGATCAGTCATCTTGAAGCGCACGATGTAGAACCATTCGGGCTTCTCTCCCTCACGGTTGAACGCTTCGTCCTCCGGAACGAGGCTCTCGTAAGTCACTCTGGAGATTGTTCCAGGTGCTCCACGGAGGTACTCCTGGGTACGTGAGTAAAGGATGGTAGGCAAGTTGCGTACTCGAACCTCGTCACCAACACAGAATCGCGCTTTACCTGCCATTCCCTTAAAACACTGTGGGTCTCCCTTACCTAGAGCATCTTTGTGGTGACGGTTCCGTAAGATTTTCTCCTCGTTCCCAGTCGATCGCATCTCAGCCTCAAGGGGATTCTGGGTAGTGCGGCCGGCTGCTCGCTCTTGTACCCTTTGGACCCGTTCGACCAACTCTCCGAGCGTGATATGCTGCTTTTCCATCAGAATCCGGGCGATAGACCACAGCCAACGGCCGTAGTATGGAAACCCATAGTACATTGTGCGTCCAATGTCAACATTAGCAATCCTTCTCCGCTCTTCGGAGGTCCAGATACCTCTCCAGCCTAAGACCTCACAATCCACGAAAGTATTGAGCTCCCATTGCTCCTCCTCCTTCTCTTCGAAGATGCCCGGAGCATCCGGCTCGCCGCCGACGTCGTGCGACTGTTTCATGTACGCACAGTAAAGGGAGTGGTCGATTTGGTCTGGATAGGCCCAGTCCCTAAGCCTGTGCAAGGCGGGACGCATCTCACTGACAAAGTCATCCTTGATATCGCTATCGACCATGGTTGGACCAGGTCGGTCGTCAGTTTTCATATCCTTCAATATTTATAGTACTTAATAAGCAGTTCGAGAGCACTGTTAACTCACCCAAAAATCTATTGATTGAAGATGTTCTATCTCTTTTATGTTTCAAAGGAAAAGAACAACTTCGTCAAATATAGGTCAACCTTTGTATTTGTATTACCTTGGATTATCTCCTAGTTGTATTGCCAAAGCTAAATTTTATCTACTCAAGGTTAAAAAGAAGCCACATTGCAATCTCGCAGTGGATTCAAAACTGTTATCCTAGAAAGATATCATCAAAGAGAAGAAATATAGAGGAACACATGTCTGATGAAACCCTAATCAAAGTTTGATCAGAGTTTATATAGCTTTGGATAGCAATCAAACCTCAAAACAGTAAAACTCTTGCACTGGTGATATAAGAATTTATTACTAATCAGATTATTAAGAAAACCTTTGATTTTTAATTCTAGAACATTATTATAGATACAATCGTTACTAAAATAGAGACGTGGTTCGGTGGGATTAAGTCCCTTAAGGTATACGGGTTCGGTGGAAATCATGAGGACATCCACATGGGTTCGATGACAGAGTCTTTTATTTGAGTACCGTTATAGCATGTCTGCGACATAGGTGATATCAGAATAATCCATTCGTTGATATGTCAAGATTTACATTTCAAGAATTCAAGAATGTGATCGCAGGAATATCTAGAAGTATAATTAATAGTGATTGTTATATTTACTATTCAAACTACCATTGTATGAATAAGACAGAGATAATTGAAATTATGCAATGGAGGACTACTAGATTAGCGGTGCTCTCAGTTGTCTGTCTGGGAATGATGGTATTTCTAGTTCCTAGTCTAATTGAAGAAGCAGAGGCGGCGATTAGTGCGAGAGCTACTTCTACTGTTGGCGACTTTTATGATATCAGATGGCAAATGTTTGAGGGAAGGTTTTTTGGTACCCCGGTACACATTGGACCGGTCCTTACTTGGGCAACGATAGGAACCAGTACGCCTTGGGGTGGTGGTAATGAGGTAGGTCGGGTTATCGCCGATATTGGGGAGCGTGGGACTGTAGTATTCCATTTTAATAATCCAGCCAGAGGCGAAAATACTTGCCGGACCCAAGTACTTTCGGGACCATACCAAGCTACTTGCACCATAACTCAGGGTATAGCCGCAACAGCTACATTTCGAGTTACCTCTATAGTCCAGGAGAATGATAACAGTTATTGTGACATACTAAACAAATTTGGTAGTGATCAAACAAAAGCTATTAGAGAGAAGCTACGCTGCTAACACGTGAATAAGTCACACCCTATTTATTTTGATATCAAAGTCACAAAGCACTTTATTTCAATTACATTAGAGTTGGCTTCAAATAGTTTAATTTAAGACATCTATTGTTCTCCTGATTTACAAAAAGGTTTGATTAGAACTTGATTAAAAGTCCTTTTGAATGTAGTCTAAATGAAGGAATATTAGGTTTTAGTAACTACATAATCTTTCAGGTTCAGGAAAACTCAGGTAATAATGCTGTAGGACAAGCAGGTTCCGGGAACGGTCAAATGTACTCTGACGAATCCATATTTCAAGGACAATCTACTGAACAAGATAGCAGTGTTGTTTTTTGAGGATTTTATAAAATAAGATAAAGGAAATTGCTGAATCAAGTAGAGATTTTATCTCTTTTTTCAAAAAGCAAAGAAATTAAGGTAGTACTAGCCTCTTGTCATACAATTCGTTACTATAATTGGTAGCTGGTTCGGTGGAAATCGTGTGAAAATTTACATGGGTCCGATTATAAAATCACGTTGTGAGCTAAATATTTATGGTTTATTCCTATGCGAGCATTGTTATCATAATCTTATTAATAATATAAAAATTATTTATTGAGGTTAAATTGTTTTCAAACCATCTACTATATATTGGACAGCAATTGCTGCAACCAGAACTGCAAATATCCTAGTAATGATTAACGAACCACGCCTACCAAGTATTCGATAGATCGCCCTAGTTAAATAGAACACAACATATGTAGTCCCTGTCACAATTGCAATTGATAGCATCGTTACGATCAACCCCGCAGTCTGAAAAGACAATATTACAGTAGTAATGGCCCCTGGGCCTGCCAATAAGGGAAATGCCAACGGAACTACACCTGATTCATCAGAAACAGTTCCTCCATATCTCCAACCACCATGTGTTAACAGTTCTAGTGAGACTACAAAAAGCAAAATCCCACCTGCAATCATAAAGCTAGATATTGTAATTCCAAAGATTGAAAGAATTTACTTAGATGTATCCCAGGTTTTAACCACAATATCAATAACTCCATTGTCTACTAATTCCGTCGTATCTGTTGAATTTCTAAATCCCATATATCCTCTATGATTATCACCTTCTTTTGAAACACTACATTTGTCGCCTAGAGGATAATCACATTTTCCATCTCCGTCAGCATCGCCAATCGGTGGAATTTCCTTTTCTACATTGATTTGATGGTAATTGTTTGGTAAAGATGAGTTTATGTTCCACGGAAATGTTTGATTTCCAGACTGTCCTAAGGCAGAATCTCCCTCAAATGAAGGATAAACCTCAAAAGCAGGAATAATGTTTGGCTCAAAGATAAGATCTTCCGGATTGTACAAATTATAGAAATTTATAACCACTTCTTCTATAGCTTTGCCATAATCTGACTTTACAGTCCCCCAATTAGTAAAATCATTTAGTATATACTTGGGATCTTTTGTTACTTCCTCATCGTCAACTGCAGCTCCCATTAAATGGACAGACACGATAGACGTGTTATTTTTATTTAATGTTTCATTCTTTAGTAAACTATCTAAACTGCTAAGTATCACTCTTGATCCTAATGAATGTCCTATCATTCTTATTTGCATGTCTTTTTCTTTATCAATATTACAAGAATTAGTCAAATTGAGAATAAAATCGGCAAAAATAGGACCATTCCACTTGGCTATATACTGAGAAGCAATCCATACATTGTTTGAATCCCAACTATACCCTACTAGAGGATATGTATAGCTATTATTTTCTAAGGACATCTTAACTCTATCTACTTGTTCTTTAGCCTGACTTTCATTAGCGTTCCATCCGTGAACAAAAATTGCAATTTCACTGGGACAAGCTGAATATAGATTGTTTATATCTAGATACGAATAATTGCCGTAACCTGGACCTTGAACTCCTTTATATGATGCGCCTTCTCTAGAGGAAATAAGATATGTGGGAATTTCAGTTTTGTTTTTTGCTGTTTCTAATACCGTAGCACTCGCTTGAATATATGATAGTGACAATATCATTACTACTAACGCGGAAAATACAATAAACAATCGGTAATTAAGTAAATCCTTCAATTTTTTCATTAACCTAAATGATTTTATCTAAGAGACGCATATATGTTTTGTGTATTTTTGGTATTAAAATGCAAAACTGATGTTCATGACATTCAACATTAGCAGTTTCATCTAAAAGGCATTGAGAACTGTGGGATCTAGTTCCGTATGGTATAAGCGTTCGGTCATTCTTTCTTGGATACTTTTTCCTAAGTTCAAAATCTAAGATTTTTTAGTAAATTGAATTATACTTTTATAATTTTTCTTTCCCTATGTTTTATATACGATGTTTATATATTGATCCTTTAAAATAAGATATTTCTCTTTCGTTCGAGAATTACTAGGATACTACGACTTTGCCCACCATGTTAGGATGGACTGTACGATAGTACTCGAATGTTCCAGATCCTTGAAAAGTATATCTAAATGTGTCTCCAGTTTCCATAATCCCAGAGTCAAAAGCCGCAACATTATCAGCAGAATCTGAAGATTCAGAAGGTGATTGTGATTTGTCGTTAACAGTAAATGACAGATTATCTTCTCTGAATCCGATAAGATTGTTTAGATTATAAACTATGTTTGTAACGATTTCATTGACTATACTTTCAATTATTCCTTTTTGATCATTATTCTGGTCTTTTGTTATACTGTTTGTATCTTCAGAATTCAGTTCAGTTACAGTATGTCGTGCTGAATCTTCATTGGTTCATAGTATGGTGTCACCGATGTTGACATTAATAGGATTAGGTTGGTATGATTGATCATCTAAATTTGTGGCATCACGAACAATAGATACGAGTGTATCATCTGCAACTTGAGCACCTGATGGCATCAGTATTCCGAGATGTCCTATTACAATCGTTATCATAATAATCGACAAAGAAATAGAGATTACTGATTTGTTCATTCTTAGTAACTCTATTTTCTCTTAATGGATAACGTTTTCTTTTGGATTATTCTATTACCCAACCGATAATTCGATGAGGACTATCAGAGACTGTGGGGTTCTCTATTTTATCCTCATAATAGATTTTTATGCCATCTAGAGACGAAATATTTCCCGTAGAATTTGTATTAAAGAATGCAATACCTTTTCCAGATACATCACCGTTACTATCAATATTAGACAAACCTTGAAGGGAATAATACGCTTTATCTCCATCCACAGTAGTTAGATCTACTGCTCCATGATATTGCAGAATGTTGTGAGGTATGTTCCAGATGCCTGAGAAGAATCCTGTGTGATTGTAGGTAATTCCTATAATAGTTCCATTGCCTACAAATGGCACTTCTTCTGTGAGCATTCCAGTTATGTTTGGAAGTAACTTAAAATTAGTATTATAATCGGTTTGATCGAGTATTGGTTCGCTTTGGGGGATAGACGAAAGATTTTCATTGTCATTGGAGGAAAATAGTAATTTAAACACCATTTCCTTACTATCTTGAGCTTTATTTACCACCTCATTAGTGGAATTAAAAGACGCAAAGGCACTTGACATTGAAAATTCTGTATCAATAATAACATGCAAGATGCCAGCCATAACGGTAATTGCAGCTAGTAAATTAACAGCCATAACGCGATCATTTTGATAGATATTTTTACATTTTATCATGATTAACAAAATATAATAAAATAATTGATTTAACTCGGATCATACCTGCAGTAAACAAACCGGACAACGGTATACAAGATTGATTTTCCATACACTAAAATAAAAATAGGTATATCATGCAATTATTAAAAAGACTTTGACCTTGGATGCAATAGATCTGCGAATTCTAAATCAACTAGGACTAAACAGCCGGTTATCTTTTATGGACATCGCAAGGTCGATTAATTTTACAACAAAAAGCGCTAAAGAAAGAGTTGACAATATGATCTCTTCTGGCGTTATAAGCAGGTTTATAGTATTAGTTGATCCATCGATACTCGGATATGATAGAGCAGTCTCGTTTGCGCTTAATAAAGATCTGGTTGACAAAGAGGCCATTGAGAAAATAAAACAAATCGGTGATATCCAGTTTCAGTTTGCTGTACTAGGAGGAGCAATAGGCTTTTCATTGTTAGTAAAAGATGAAGGACAATCAAACAAAAGGATAGAAGATCTAATTCTATTCCTAAAACCAGCATTGCTTGGTCTAATAGTCCAGGATCAAATATCAGAAAGAAAACTGAAAGCAAATACAAAATTGAATAGATTAGATTATCATATAATAAAACAGCTGGTCTTAAATCCAAGAATCGAGATATACGAGATGGCAAAAAATCTCTCTGTATCTCCTAAAACAATTCGTAGAAGGTTTGACAAGATTCAGGAAAATCATCTACTAGAGTTTACGTTGTTACCAAATCCCAAAGAAGTGAAGGGTCATGTTGTATTTTTTATGGATACAAAGATTGTAGCAGGTAAGAAATTTGAGAGCGTCTCTGAAAGGATTTATCATCATTTACGAGATTATCTAATTTTGTCACGGATATTCAACAGTAAAGATACTATTGGACTCGTCTTAGCCTGTGAAGCCATTATAGATGTAGAAAATATTAGATCATTAATTGAATCAATTGATGGCGTAGCTCAATCTCGGATATTTTTACCCACAGCAATAGAATATTACCAAGAAACGATACTAACTGCAATTGATCGAGTTAGTTTAGAAGATCTCTGACTAGTTTATCGATACTAAAATACATTATTTAAATCGGCGGGATTAAGTCCCGTATACTATGCGGGTTCGGCGGGATTAAGTTCCGTATGGTATAAGGGTTCGGTGGGATGTGAAACAAATTTGACTCAAATTACAACCCTAACTAACCACTAGTTCGTACGGATCTAATTAGATTCTTCTGTTTATGAACAATTTTGAGGTCGAATACGAAGATTGTATGATTATTGATTATTTTTCAACTATGTCCTTGTTATTTTTGTTGAATATCCATTTCACCATATCATTTAGATAATGTGTCATATTTTGAATTACATTTCGTGTCTTTTCTTTTTCCAATTATTTCTTTTTTCACTCACCGCCTCAAAATTTTCATATATGTGAGGTCTTGTTTCCCGCATTCCATCTACTATAGGTTTTGCCTTGTGCCAAAAAGGACTAGGATTGAAAATATCAAAATATATGTCTGGGTTTATCAAACCATGACTAATAAGTGTGCCAGATAACTCAAAGAATCCACATACTGCAATAAAATGCGATTTTTCTTTTGATGTTGAAGAATATTTTTCATGATACTCTTTGTAATTGTTAGCATTGAGTTCATCTAAAAACCACAGTCTAGAATCTCTATGCCCATCATATATCTTGTACAAGTCTAAAATTATATTTACAGGGTTATCTGACGACATATTCTATTACTTATTATTGTACTTGATAAAGATATGATTTAGTTAGATGTTTTTCAATTAAAGAAGACATTTTAGTTGATATCAAAGACCAATATTGACGCCGGTTCGGTGGAAATCATGCGGATATCCACTGATAGAGTCGAATAATAGAGTCAAACATTGAATAACCCTATCGAGAAATGGGAAGAAAATAAGCTATATCGAATTACGGATTAGCAGAGAATAAAAACCTGTCAACAAAGTCATATTCAATAATAACTTAGTTTTGGAATGAATGAGGTCTTGGATATCCTAAGTAGCGTGATGAAATTTTCCTACAATTGAAATAAAGATGCGGTTATACATTAGGAAGGAACCAAGAATTTACATTCTCAATTCATTGTGTCCAAATCCCTATAGGCTTTATCTAAATTACGATATTCTAGACATGGCAAACGCGGGATGTATCTCAGCATGGCCCCCTTCTCTTATGTCTATTACATAAGCACCAGTCACATTCAATCTATCTCCAACTGCAGGTAGTGGGAATTTAGGCGAGGTACCGGCGGAACAATCGCCCTTATGTACTAACGCTGTTGCATTATTTAGGCTCTGGCAGATCAGTTCTACCCATATTCCTCCAGTCATTTTAGAATTGAAATTAGCCGTTGTAACCAAATTTGCATATTGTTTATCCAATTGTAATGCAAACACCGTATCTCCGTCTAATCCTGCTGCAGGGTTATGTACAAGTGTTACATTCCCTGTTACTGTGATACAAGGATTTAGCATGAAAAATCTAGGAGGGCCCGGATTTACAAAATCATTGTATATGGAGGAGCTGTTGCTACAGACCGGGCTTATGTGGGTAATGCTTTCATTGTTCAACGAATAGTTAACTCCTCCAAAGAGCTCTTGTAATTGCTGATAATGGGATTTTTTGAGATATTGTAATAAATAATTTTTATCAAAATGGCCAGTCATATTTTTATCAAAAAATTCATCCGGTAATGACTGATTTAATAATTGCTCTCTATGAGTCTGATTTGTTGGATGTTTCAATAGTTCATTTAATTGAAGTACATAGCACAGGTCTGTTGATTTGTTTACTAATTCGTGAATTGTAAGACCATAACACGAACTATCAATACCTTCAGGGAAGTTTATGAGCTGAATGTCTGGACTAGAATATACAAATGTGGTGTTGTTATTAGTGCTACTGCGATTATCCCATGTATTTGGATTAATAGTTCCATCTATTGGCGAAATTACTACAACATCAGGCAAAGGTGAAAGCTGATATGGTTGTTGCGGGTGCTCCATTTCATGATAGGTAGTGTTTTGTGCCAAAACATTTTGAGACGAAAAACCAACAACTAACATAAAATTTAAAAAAATAACTGAAATTAACAAGATTTTGAGATACATTGACATTCTTATTAATTAGACCAAGATATGACTGTTGTTGTTATTAGTTCTAATTATTCTATATTCAATTTCTATCTAATTTTCATATACTCTTTGTAATTTAAGGATAACTAAAAATTCATTAATTACTATCTGCGTTCATATCCTTGCTAAAACAAACCACGGGTTCGGTGTTATGTGAAACAAATTTGACCCTAATTTAGAACCCATACGAAAACATAACTTGAGACAAAAAGAAATAGACGAGTTTCTTTTCATTAACCTAGGAATATCCTTAACCTTTATGAGAATAAATAGAATGTTTAAAAGAAGTTATGAAAGTAGCATTATGAGTTTGAAATAAACAGCATTACATTATTTTTTTATCGAGTTAAATTTCAAAGGATTTAATGAGAATTAACTATACAACTTCTACTCTATGAATAGTGATAAATCCATTTTCACTTATTAATTGTTTTAATGGTAATAACAATGGTCGTATCTTTTCTTCCTCATCTATTGTTTCAATCATCATAGGTTGGTTTATCATTAATCCTTCCAAATGCACTGTTGATTTACCTCTTCTTCCGAATCCATCTACTCCTAACCACACGATAGCGCCTAAAACCTTTGACTTTATCAAAAATTCGATAATTGTTTTCGCTAATCTTTTTCCATTTACATTGTCATTTTTCTTTATGCGAATGTTTAAACAAATCATTTCTTTTAATGTCATAATTATAAAATTACTATTGTAATAATTGAATTATTAAGATTCTGCCACCATATAACGCCAAAAAGGATAAGCCCACATTGGCTATCGTATTAATCATCATACTTAGAATTTGTTTGTTTTCTATCATTACTATGTTTTCTAGAGCAAATGAAGACATAGTAGTTAAAGAACCGCAGAATCCAATAGCAATTAGAAAAGAATATCTTTGATCGATATTCCAGTTGACCAGTAAAACAGAAAATATACCCAAGATAAAACTACCTATGATGTTTACGACCAAGATATTTGAACCAATTATTCCTAATATCAAAGGAAAAGAGGTTATTTTGTATCTAATATAGGCACCTAAGATTGCACCAACTGCCAACAGAACAAACTCTATTCCCTTCATTATGTCCGATGGTTTCACTATCCTTTATGTATTTTTGGAACTGCGCGGGTAATCAAAATTTTAGTAGACTGTCTGAAAAAACAAGGTCGTTGTCAAATAACCTTTTTAGAAAAGCAGACAGGTGGTCATACTTTATGGAATACTCACAATCCAAGGTAGGGTTTAGTCTATCATCTGAATTTACTCCAATTGAGATATCGGATTTTCTAAAAGCAGGGTTATCGTTTTCCGAATCCCCCAGGTATGTTATCTTTCAAGAGATATTAGATAATTCGCACAGTTTGGAAACAACAGAGTCAAATGCATTTCCCTTATTTAATTTGGTAACATAAACATCAATGAAAGGATGAGTAGCGTATTCTTGGATAAAAAGATTCTGAGCACAATAGGCTAATTTTTCTTTTGATATTTTACCCTCTTTTTGTGAAGCATTCTTTAATACAATAGATACTGATTCTTTGACAATCTCTTTATATTTCTCTTTATTAACCATCCAATTAGAATTATGTCTCCAATCCAGCGTAATTCCGCCTAGGAGATTTTCTTCTCACTTTAGAAACTTTTTTTCAACATTCATTGTGTGATAGTTTTTTTCAAGATAGGCGGCAATTTCATTTATAATATGCGAATTGATTGACAGCATTTCATAGTTAAAAGGTGAAATCCTATCTTTGATAGCGACATC
>JBGTFK010000001.1:0-24765 GCA_041747305.1 Candidatus Nitrosocosmicus sp. | reverse complement strand
GTCAATCTCAAAAATCAAGTCAAAACAGTCAAGTAATTTCCGGTGGAAGTTCATTCTTATCTGGTAATAACTTTAACTTCCAAGGTCAATTCAACAGCGGAAATAACGCATTAGGACAACTAAACGACTAATCCTTTTTTTATTGTTCACTTTTGTTGATAGCTATTTATCAAAATTTAATAGATATACACATACATCATATTATTAGCATACAACCAATAAACTAAGTGTCATATTTTCTAATATATATAGCCTGATTTTTCGCCTAGCACGGTTTTAGAATTCCATTAGTTTTGTTTGATAAGCAATTAGATTAACATGAATTGGATTAATAAAACAAAGTTGATTCCTCAGCTCAACATTTCTTACATAACTTTATCCAACAAATAGAATAAGCCAAATGTCCTAAATCATAAACCAATTTCCCCCGTGATTTTTGAAGTTGAGCGACTTTTTTTTCTCAGTCCCAATACTTGAGAGTTATGTTTTAACTCATTAACAATATGGTTTAAGATAATAAGATAACGTTTATCCATCTCGGAATTATTATTCAATAAATAACAACAAAGTCAAATTGATTGATCAATCTTTGCATGCCCACAAATCTTAAATGTTTTTTAATTACCATCCATATGAATTCAAAAGATTTGAAACCATTTTACAAGGGCGTTTTACCACCTTTCTAAATCACGAAATAAAATGTGACAAAGATTAAATGTATCGGGAACATATCGACTAAGACATAGACCCGATATATCTAAAGGTAGCCATAACAGAATCAATCTTGTTAGATTGTATAAAAGGGTTGTCATTCTCAGAAATTGAGTCACATATTCCGAGAGTTATTTCTACGTAGAAAGTAGTATTGAGAGAATACATATATCATTTAGTAAAAAATTCATTCATATCCTACAATCGAGTCAAGAAAATGTGTTTGATTGAGACGAATGGTTGGGACCTGTTATACAGAATTTATTCGCAGCGTGAGAGTTCAATTTCAGATTATACTGATCTTATTATCAAGATTGAATCAAATAATGCTTAAATTATAGAACCTATAATTACATATGTTTTGTCGCTAAATATGGTATCGATATTATTTTTTGTCTTAACTGTATGTTTCTTATTTTGCAGTGTAGCTCTCACAGTTCATGCTCAATCAGAGCTACAGACATCAAAATATAGAGATATGGTGATAGATTTGGGTAATGGTTTGGATACTAATGCAAGGTTAAATCTCCCAGTTATCGGGGATGGACCCTATCCAGCTGTTCTTTTAGTACCTGGCTCCGGAGCGACAGATATGAATGAAACTGGTGATTACATTCGTATAGATAACGATACAGGCTCATTTATTTATCCGTCTGCCAGACCGTTCTTCGATATAGCTGAATACCTATCACAAAGGGGTTTTGCAGTTTTGCAATATGACAAAAGAGGTATTGGTGCGAATGCGACAATTTTAGATTATAATGTATGGGGAAATGTAACATTTGACGACCTAGCACGAGATGCTCAAAAAGCATTGGATGTTCTCCTACAGCAACCAGAAGTTGACTCTAGCAAAGTAGTTTTGGTTGGACATAGCGAGGGTACTACGATTGTACCAAGAATAGCGATAAACAATTCAGATAAAGTAGATGTAATTGTACTTATGGGCACACTGGCCCAGAATTTGTATGAAATAGGATACAGTCAGGTAATGGTACCTGTGTTGTATGCTCAAAAGGTTCTAGACCATGACCATAACGGATTGATTTCAGTAAAAGAAGCTTCAGAGGATCCTGTTTTCAGATCCCTGCTTGGAAACCTTACTCTAGTTCTTGCTCAAAATGTTACAGCAGTGAATGGAACAGAAGAACGAATAAGTACCCAATACGATATAAACAAAGATACTCTCATAAGTATTAATGATGAGCTCAAACCCAGGCAAATAGACAAATTCAAGTCAATATCGATTGTAATCCCGGGTGAAAAATGCGATGGTCTAGGTGGTCCATGTCCTATTTGGGTTAATTCACAATATTCTCTGTTACCTAATATAGACATCATAAATAAAGTTCCATCCAACATCTCTATTTTGATTCTTCAAGGAGAGAACGATTCAGACACCCCAATCCAACAAGCATTACTTTTACAGCAAAAACTTACAGAAGTAAGACATCCTGACCATGCATTGATTACATATCCAAACCTGGGGCATCTGTTTTATCCATCGTCTCAATGGGTTACCACTGTCGGAGGACCAATGGAAAAAAAGGTACTGGAAGACCTTTTTAAATGGATTTCAGACCCAGCTAGAGACTTTAAGTAATCTCCCTAATTCTCTAAACAAGTATGTTAAGTTGTTGGTAGGCTCCATGTACTACTAACAGTTACTATAATTGAGGGTGAATTTTGTGAGTGCGAAGACTTTTAGATGTGGACCAAGTTTATTCTTGATTTTGTTTTGGAATTAATATTTCATGTATGTATATCTAATTTCCGTAGTCAATGTATCCTACATATGTCTAAAATGGTCACACGAGATTTATTGTGACGATGTCATAGTTGAATTTCCTCAGTCTGGTGAACGAATCTCGGGTAAAAAACCTATCTGAACTTAGGCAACATTATCCTGCTAAACTTGGTTTTTAGATCCTGCGGATGCGTGGAGAAGGAAGTCCCTGGGTAACCGAATAATAATTACGTATGATGAACGTCCAGTCAATGTGGCATGTATCATGGAGTTCAAAGATGATAAAATCGCCAATTAAATACTCTACTTTGAGATCTATTTGAACCACCTGAGTGGCGATCTAAGTGGGTCGAGAGAACTGGTTGACTTTGAGTAACCGTCTTATATCAAAACACAAGAGATAATGTAAATGCGCCATACAAATCATCGTGGCTAACATATCTTATCAAGCATACCTTCCCAGTTCTCTACAGCTGTTCTAAGGGCGGTGAATAAATTATTTTGTTTGACATGTAATGTTTTTAATCAGGTATTTTAATCAAAATGCCACCTTATCATTATTTTTTTCATAATAGATAGTATTACGAATGAGGGATTCTCTAGAGCATATTGGATCGGTGGAAATCTATCTACAATATACTCCTATGAATATTAATTTGAATTTCAAGCAAACTCGTTGGAATATTTTTAAGAAAAATTATATATGGACTCATTCGGTCCAAAAATAAGGATAGAAAAAATACACTCAAGCAATTTACTATTAGATTAAGGAATTTAAGGAATAAATCCTAATACCCATTAATCCTATGTTATCGGCAGTAGAAAATTGGAATTCAATTAGAACGGTGAAAAGAAATGACAGAATATACTAAATTAAAATATTATTATGGTAGAGACCTTGCAGAACTTCTTGCAGATAAAGTCTATAAAATATATCCAAGATTTCAAAAGCAAGAGTTTATTGCTACAGTGGATAAGAAAACCACAGAATTGGAACTAAAGGGTCGTGTCGAAGTAATAGCCGACACATTACATGAACTTCTTCCCAGAAACTACAAAGAAGCCGTCCATATAATGACGAGTATTCTTGGACCTCCGAATCAAAATGAAACTGGAATGTTTAGTGAGGGTTACTGGATCATGCCGATAGCATTTTTTGTAGAAAAGTATGGTATAGATGATTTTGAGACATCAACTGATGCAATTTATCAAATAACACAGCGAAATACTGGAGAATATGCCGTACGTCCTTTTCTTGTAAAATATCCAAAAAAAATGACATCTTTAATGCTAAAATGGTCGCATAATAAAAACGTACATGTAAGAAGGTTATCTTCTGAAGGGATTAGGCCAAGACTTCCTTGGGCAAAAAAGCTTGAGCAGTTTATAATAGATCCGAATCCAATCTTACCCATACTCGAGAATCTAAAACAGGATGAATCATTATTTGTAAAAAAATCTGTAGCAAATAATCTTAATGATATTCTAAAAGATAATTACGATATTGGAATCGAGGTATTAAAAAAATGGGCAGAGTCTCACAATGCTAACACTCGTTGGATAATAAAACATGCGCTAAGAAATGAGTTAAAAAAAGGAAACCTTGAAGCTAAAACCTTAATACTATGTAGATAGCAAAAATGGAAAATTAACCGCAGACTCCTCATTTATAGTCATCAAATCCTATTTATTTATAACATGCAGACAAGAGTTCAAATTTAAATAGGGTGGGGTAGAAATATTCTTAGATCTGTAAGTATTCGTTTTTAATTCTGCTATTTCTGCAATTTCGATAGATTTTATTAGCTTCAAATTCGAACGAGTAATGCTCCTGCCACCACACAAAATAATAATTAATTTCAGACGAGTATATCATAAGGGATTAATTATGAATAAAATCTGCAAACCTTGTAAGACAATTGTTAAAGGTCATTAGAAAAAAGACTAAAGTACTATGCCTCCTTATGTCTATTATGACACTTAGGATAAAATGTAAGCAATGTGATTTTAACCATATTTCAAACATATACCGATTGGAGGAACATAATTTTCATAGACATTTCTCAAATCTTGAAAGTTGTCCTAGCTGTGGATATGTATCTAAATGTGATGAATCAGATTACAAGTTTGATTAACTTCACAGGATAAACTTTTTTTTAACGTCGTCGAACGACACTAATTTAATTCAACTCTGTATAGTAGTGAGCCATACGTTAGAGAATTTCAAATATCAACATATCTTGGAGTAATTCGTTTTTAGATATTGGAATTGGTTTTGTGATAGCCTTGTTATATAATTATTGAAAGAGTCAGTTGATAATTGCCTACTCAAATAAATGCGGAAAGTTCATTGTGAATACGTAAAGGTATTCTCACAAATTATGCATTTGCAGTCAATCTTCTTGATCTTATATTCAGTTCAGTATTGTCCTTGAGCTACTATATATCAAAGCACACTGCAGTACATATCCACGAAGAACTAGAATAATTGCATTTAGTGGTTTAGAAAAGGTCATCATCAAATTAACGTGTGGTGGAGCAAGGCTGTTGCCAATAATAACTATGGTATCTAATGGAATACATGCATACAGTGCTTTGCCGTATCCGTTCCATATCGAAATAGTTAGTGTGACAAATGATAATTCTAAAATAATTACCCTATCAATAAATCTGGAATTCCCCAATGGGGATTGCTATTAAACCCATTGCAGTAATAGAGACTAAAGCAATCAACGTAGCGCTATAATAAGGGTCCATTTGCTTAGCAATTATTTTATTTATAAATATAAAAAGATTACCAGTTTAATATTTCAATGTTGGATCCTTATAATTTATGGCAAATCCGGGTTACATTCACCAACTAGAAATATCTAAATAATTTTCTATAGTTGCTAGAATATTAGACTATTGCAATTAGTTAGCAATTCCAATATATTTATTTTTACATAATAATTATATGAGAATAACAACTCTCAAAAACAAAAATAAAAATAAAAATAAAAAAACAAGAACAATAGTTGCTTCAATAACAATTGTGATTGCATTAGCACTAATGATGAGTACTTTTGTAACTATAAACGGTGCTGATGCAGTTGCACTCAAAATGAAGGATACGGATTGCCGTGAAGGATGGATAAAGTTACCTAGTAATCTCAATCCACAACTTGGAGACTGTATGGCTAATACTATAAAAGCAAACTAGTGCTAAACTCCAAACATGATACCGTTTCTATTTTTTTAACAATTTAAAAATCAATAATGTGTATTTTTCTGTTACTCGCTCGTTACAAGCATAGGTAGCGTAGTCGGAGTGATGTGAAACAAATTATTGTTTCAGTTTGTCAATACAAGTAAGAACTAGTTTAGAAGACGAGATGTTCCTGCGATAATAACGCTAAATCCGATTATTTCACTGCCATAATTATTACAATCTATATTCAAAAGAGTGGTTTAAAAGGGTGCCCATCTATCCATCAATGACTCCTTTATCAAAACAGGATACAGTTTCAACACTGCCTACATTAGTTGTGGTCGTCATTATAGTCGCACTAGGAAAGATTAGGCATAAAAAAATTAAGTCTCAAAGTTTTGGCATTTATCAAAAAAAGTTTCTGATGCCCTTAAAATATTTTGGTGGAATACAAGGGTACAGATTAGATAATCGCTAGTTTGGGCCATCGAATGAGATGAAGTAAGAAAATGAAGGAAAAATGCTCATCTAATGCTGTAAGTTTAGGTCAGTCCCATAGTTTGGGCTTACTCTGGGTACAGCCGCATACAGCACTACTTTTTTTCACCAATTAGATTGGTTCAAATATAGGAACATCTACACCAGTTTCGGGATTTACATTCACACAATTGAAAACATAATCAACATCATGTGTCTCAGCACATTCAGTTTCTAATTCTTGTTGATTAAGATAGAGGAACGTTTTAATCCACATTCCTAGTATTTCATAACATGTCGCTTTAAAATCTGACTTTGAAACATTGCAGAACTGGAACCCAGCGTCTGTTTTTCCATCTCCCTTAAGGATTGTCTTGAGCGTTCCCAGCAAACAATCATAATTATATGCTGGCTGATTTCCACTGTAACAAGCCGCAATTGAATATTCTGGATCTGTATACGCATTAGGCGATAACAGCCTACCAATACCTTGATAACAATATTTGGCAAATTTACCTGGAGAAATATTATCGCATTGAGCAAATGCATCGGTGAGATTATGTTGGATTGTAAGATTGTTTCCTACCAACTTATACGCCGGAAAATAGTAATAGCACTGAGGTGCAAATTTTTCAACGGTTCTGTTACAAGGGGAATAAATGTCATTTTTGTCAAAATCACCTTTCCCTGTTTCAAAGAAATATTCATAGTATTCCATAAATACACCCCTTGAGCATGCGCTCTGTGCCCATAGCGGTACAAACTCATTACAACGATCAACTGCAGCTGCAGTATCGTAATTGTATAGTTTCACTAGACCGTGTCCTATTCCATGGAAACAGTCTCGTTCATGTAGCCAACTGACGTTCTCTTGACCTATAGGACAAAGATTTGTAATTAGGATCTGATCTTTATTTATATTGTGAACTAATTGTTCACCTTCAAAATAGCTTTGAAAGATACCATGGTAAACTGAACCTCCACAGAGTATTGTAGCATACTTGAGTGCCTCTGTTAGATTTCTTGTATAATCATTCAACCACATACCAAGGTGATGACCTTCATGATGACAAGTGTAATTGTTTTCATCATATAGCTTAATAAGGTCCGAAAAAGTTCCTAAAACCAATTGACGACTTTCTGTTTTATTGAGCTCGTCCAAGGTCATCATGGGACAATGATCGCCGTCATCTTGGCAGGATGCGACGATTTGTTCTGCATAGGATTTAGTCGGTTTATTAACTGACACATCTTGCTCTCCTATGTTAGCATTCTGTTGATTCTGCATTGACAGTGGAGGTGTGCCATGTTTGGTATGGTTATCGATTGAATATACAGGCATGATATTACCTATAATAAGAACAACGAATATTGTGATAATGGATGTAGATTTATATTTCAAGAACAAGGTCATTGATCTCATAGAAACTGTTAATTACAGAAAAACATTCGGTTGTGTAAGACTTTGAGAAGACCATTTTCTTCATAGAAAATTGGAATTTAGTATTTGGTTTTTGTCCCCTCTTTCCGAGTAGCCATTCTGTTCACAAAAACAAATGTCCATTATGAAATCGATTAATTATAATAATTTTCTATTATTTAACTATTTTGCAAATTCAAATCAAAGAAAATCATGAAAAGTCGGGTATACAGATGGGGTTCTCGTGGCTTATGTTAGTCATAACCATTATACTGTTATTTGTATTTTAGAAAAAAATGGGTATTTTCATGCGATAAGGAAATCCCAGTCCAAAATAATAAAAAGTAAACAAAATATTCACATTCACAACAATTGTAAGTAACAGCACCAACACATTAATCAATATGAAGATATACCATGAAGAATATATTAATGACTAAAAGGTCCATAGTTATAGTAAATCCAAATTCAAGTGGAGGTCAAACAGGAAAAAATTGGGATTCCCTGTATGCCATTTTAAAAAAATATTTTGGAGAAGACATCGAATACATATTTACAAAAAAAGCCAATGATGGCACCATTCTAACACGAGCATATCTCGAAAAAGGCTATGATAATATAATTCCAATCGGAGGAGACGGGATGATAAATGAAGTTGCTAATGGATTTTTCAAAATAAGGCTTGATAGAGAGATTAATTTAAAAAATATGAAAGATGACAATCACAAAAATTCATCCAAATTTGTACATCTGGATGCTATTAATTCAGAAGCAATATTAACAGTTCTTCCAGGTGGAACTAGAAATATTTTGGTAAAGTCATTGGGATTGCCATCAGAAATTGAAGAATGCTGCAAGATTGTGACTTCGACGGACAACTTCAAGAAAATCGATGTTATCATAGCAATTGTTCAAAATAGGAAAGATGGCAGAGAAGAAAAAGAAGATTACGTCAGTCGTGTTATCTTAAATGCAGCTGAAATAGGAGCTAGTGCAGAAATAATAAATAGGTCCAAAATGGTGAGAGACAGAATTAGTAGTCGTCTGCTATCAACTATTACAGGAGTACTTGCAACAATACCGACCTATCAGAGCAATGTTTGTGAATTGATTGAATTTGTAAACGATACCGATAATACGAACGTCAAAACGCTTTTGACCAATATGACGATGGCGATGGTAGCAAACGGCAATATTATGGGAGGAGGTTTTAATGCAGCAACAAAAGCTGAAATGAACGACGGATTGCTAGATACGATAATAGTAAAAAATTCAAGTGGTTTCAAAATACTAGATAAACTTGTGGATATAAAAAGGGGTGAAGAGTCTATTGCTAACCAAGATGAAATTTATTATGGTCAATCACAAGCTATCGCATTGTTAACCGACCTTGAAAATAACATTACAGTATCAATAGATGGAGAGCCAATCGGTATTTTACCCTCGTATTTCAAAGTTTTTCCATTGAGCATAAACATTAAGGAATAGCATCGATAAACTGAAAAAGCAAGCAAGATTATCACCAGAACATTACAACAAATCTAAATAATTAATTGATATTATTGAAAGTTTTTTCAAAATTTGTTGTACAATCTACGAAATGGAAAATCTGAATTTCTTTTCCTGAAGTTGAAAATACATTTGAACCCCATATCACCAGAGCTTAACTACACCAAATTCACCGCTATTTGAGTAAGACTAATCCCACATCATTGATTAATTTTCTAAAATTAAGCTGTATGTTGATTAATTCTTTAGAGAATGTTTGTTATTCGCAAACGTCCTAGCTTTTTCCATGATACTATGATAAGTTACTATTTGCTGGGCAGCCAGGCATACTATAAAAGATATCGTAATAATCACAGCCAAAAGAAAAGACAGGTACCCCAAGAAATTCATTAAATCTCACCTGTATCCTTTAATTGTTCTTATTTTCAGATTATATTGTTTTTTCTTTATTATATTCGGCACCAAGGTCTTTGTCAGTATCCTTAACCTTGTTGATTACAGCTTTTGTTCCTGCCTTTACCTTATCTACTGCTTCATCTAAAACACTCTCAGATTCGTCTTGAGGTCTTTCATTTTCATTATATTCGTTAGTTATATCAACAAGATTTTCCCCACGATTTTCGGTCTTTTTATCATCTTGATTTTCAGACATTACAAAATAGATTGTATAGCATTGCATAAATAGGTAATAGAATTATTACATATGTTCTCTGGTAAATAAACCATTTTAATACTAAAAATCGAATCATGATGCGAATAACAAACAGATTTTGAGAGCAATAAATGAAGCAGTAACTCGATAAGCGGATAGGGCTTCAGACTCCGTCAGGTTTAAGGATGAAGCTATATGTATAGTTGGAAGGACCTGATCGTCTTTTTTACATTCTATAAACCCGTTATATCAGCAAAATACTGACTGAGATATTTTAAATATTTGTTATTATTACTAGTAAACTGCTTTACATTTCTCACAAATCGTGTATATTAATGAGCGAGTTCGGTGGATCAAGTCCCTCAGTGTATAATGGTTTGGTGGAAATCATTTTTCCTGATTGGTAAGTAGAGAAAAGAATGAAATATTATTGTCGTGATTGACTGTCATAGATACAGTTAAGTCAGATCTAAAGATTTACTTTTTGTATGTCATTTACCTTAAAATCTACGGCTAAATTGAATAATGGAATTCAAATTCCACGACTTGGGCTGGGAGTCTATCAAATACCTCCGGGAAAATTAACCGTCAAAGCAGTCAAATTCGCATTGAAGATTGGTTATAAACACTTTGATACTGCTATGATTTATGGTAATGAATCAGATGTTGGCAAGGCCTTAAAGGAAAGTGATGTAAAAAGAGAAGACATCTTTATCACTACAAAGGTCTGGAACAGCGATCAAGGATACGATTCCACTCTGAAGGCATTTGAATCTAGCCTTAAACGTCTAGGGCTATCTTATGTGGATCTTTATCTTATACATTGGCCAGTTCAGCAAAAGATTACTCAAACATGGAAAGCCATGATTAAGCTACTAAATAGCGGCAAAGTAAATTCAATTGGAGTGAGCAACTACTCTATCACTGATTTGAAAGAAACGTTACACTGTTCCGATACTGTACCTGCCATTAACCAAGTGGAATTTCATCCATACTTATATCAGAAGGATCTATTAAGATTCTGCAAAACCAATATGATCCAACTTGAAGCTTATAGTCCATTGACACGAGGCCAAAGACTAAATGATCCTAATCTAGTTAGAATTGCAATAGCGTATGACAAAACCCCTGCACAAATACTTGTACGTTGGGGCTTACAACATGATTTAGTTGTTATTCCAAAATCTAGTCATGAGGAAAGAATTTTAGAAAATAGTCAGGTGTTTGATTTTCACATCAATCAAAAAGATTTGGAAATTTTAGATTCATTGAATGAGGATTTGCGTACAGTTTTTTTGGATTGACATCTGTTTCAATTTGGGCATCTTATATGGATTCATCAATCGGTTAGAATAGAGTGTAATTTGTTTCTAATTAGCACAATGATGGTTAAAAGACTGCCTTTTGTCAAATGGACCTTGTTCTGAAACGGATTATTGACTACTAACCTTCTCAAAGGAAGTGTGTCAAAATAGAGGAGAGTTAATAGTTAATTAAATCTAGGATAATTACAAATTGAATCATCGTTACTAAAATAGAGAGATTGTTTGGTGGAAATCATTATGTTATCCACATGGGTTTGCACAGTTAGATTGAGAAACAAACTAGTGCTCCCACTGTTTTGGTTGGAAGCTTGAGATTGACTTATACCTCAGTTAGATTAATCTCCTCCATCATCACCGCTATCACCGCTATCACCGCTATCACCGCTATCACCGCTATCACCGCTACCGCCTTGTTGTGCTGCTGCGTTGTTTCCTGTGTTTGTTTGACTTTGGTCATTTACATTGTTTCCTGAACCAGCTGTGTTGCCACCAGACACTACACCGCTGTTTTGGTTGGAGGATTGTGATTGTCCTATTCCTTGATTGGCTGTATTGCCACCACTACCGCTACCGCTACCACCTAGTTGTGCTAATGCGTTGTTTCCACTATTTACTTGGTTTTGGAAGTTTTGGTTGTTGCAAGATACTATAGCATCTTTACCAGAAACACATTGTGCGTTTTGGTTGGAGGATTGTGATTGTCCTATTCCTTGATTGGCTGTATTGCCACCACTACCGCTACCGCCTTGTTGTGCTGCTGCGTTGTTTCCTGTGTTTGCTTGGTTTTGAGTGTTGGTGTTGCTGCATGAATTGCTTAAGGAACCACCTGCTACACATTGTGCGTTTTGGTTGGAGGTTTGTGATTGTCCTATTGCTTGATTGGCTGTATTGCCACCACTACCGCTACCGCCTTGTTGCCCTACGGCATTACTACCAGTATTTGCTTGGTTTTGTGTATTGACATTGTTACATGAACCAGCTACGTTTCCACCTGCTACACATTGTGCGTTTTGGTTGGAGGATTGTGATTGTCCTATTCCTTGATTGGCTGTATTGCCACCACTACCGCTACCGCCTTGTTGTGCTGCTGCGTTGTTTCCTGTGTTTGCTTGGTTTTGAGTGCTGGTGTTGTTACAGGAGTTGGCTGTATTTCCACCTGCTACACATTGTGCGTTTTGGTTGGAGGATTGTGATTGTCCTATTCCTTGATTGGCTGTATTGCCACCACTACCGCTACCGCTACCGCCGATTTGTCCGACAGCGTTGCTACCAGTATTATTTTGGGTTTGGGTATTGGCGTTGTTTCCAGAATTATTTGTGTTGCCACCAGATGTTACGCCGCTGTTTTGGTTGGAGGATTGTGATTGTCCTATTCCTTGATTGGCTGTATTGCTACCACTACCGCTACCGCTACCGCCTTGTTGTGCTGCTGCGTTGTTTCCTGTGTTTGCTTGGTTTTGGGTATTCGCATTATTACACGAAAAAAGTGTACCATTCCCCGATACACAAACACCAAGTTGGATTGCAGATTGTGATTGGCCTATTCCTTGATTGGCTGTATTGGTTGTAGCAAATACATTCATGGTCATTGATGTTGGACCTAAAAGTAAAATGAATGATATTGTAACTATAACTAAAGGTACAGTATTTACATTAATAATGCTACGCATTCAGCATTTATTACGAATATAGGTATATAAAGTCATGTATATAATTATTAATTCAACTAGAAATTTTTACGTGTTTTCTTTTTTTGATGTTTCAGCCTACTTTCTAAAAATCGTCCTTAACAATAGGGGCAATATACCTGATAATTTTGTGCAAGAGTGGTACAGGTGTTCCAATTCTGGGAACTTACTATTCGATTCTAACTCTCATAATCACAGGCTATAGTTTCAGACAATATGTTTTTTCTCTAACTTAGTATTTAGCTAAAGTGAAACAATTTCAAATTCAGTTGCTTTATCATACGCTCCAGGTTTTGATTTCAAAACGGTTTCTTCCAAGTCTGGTTTTGATAAATCAGTGAAGGATCTAGATATTTCAGAAGTTGTAAGTTTCCATTGTATCAGTGCACCATTTTTTTGAAACAACATAAAACATGACCTACCAAAACATTTTCCTGTTGTGGATCTAAGTATAATTTGTAATGGAATTAGGCAGATCCGAGATAACTCTACTAGTCGATCTAGGACACTATTTTTTGTAAATAAAAGATGTGTTTGTATTAATAGGTATTCTACCAAAGAAAAAAATGATTTTGGTTTAATGGCATACTCTTTCATGTGAGACATGATAATGAGATTGTGTTTGGTAAGAGTTTTCCATTAAAATCGTGGACTCCATTAGAAATCTTTAACTGTTTTATAAAAAGTCTTAATCAACTTCTCTGTTTATGTTAATTAATAATTGGCATAAATTAGACCTGCTACTTGCCTAGCAGTTTCTTAAATACTCTGAATACCCTGGATGATTTTGAGACCCTCTTGGCTTATAATTGAGCAGTATTGTGGATTATGTATATGGCACATAAATAAAATAACAGGTAAATGCTTTTGCAACATTTCTCAAGGACTAACTGAGTACAATTACAAGTAGGCAAATATAGTCTGAACCTGTTTTTTATTTCTCTTCGTAATCATAGTCGAAATAGGAAATCTCCAAACTATATTTTTATCGTTATGTTGATAGTCGTGTCTTAGACCGGCTATCAACAAATATTAAATGAATAACAAGAAAGTCTGGTTACGAGTAATAAATCCGATCACCTTTATTTATTCTCCCAAAGACTTGTTACTATTATCACCAATATTGCTAAAGGGCTGTATCCAAAGAACTATCCACCTATTTTGGAGTGCGTCCATTGGATAGTATGACACAAGCATGTTATCTTGGTTTATCTTCTCGACAATGGAACCAAACTTTCCCTCAACGGCGTTCTGGAAACTCTTTAGACTAGAAAATGATTCACTACTATTTGTAAAAAGTCTCTTGTCAGAATCGGCTATCTTAGTGTCGTTGGAGTCAACATATACAATTCGTTGACCTTGAGATAGATTAAATGACTGAAGCTCTTTGTTCAAAAGGCCCAAGTCAATAGATCCAACCAAAATGCCTGTTAAATCTCCGTTACCCCTTTCAGAAAATACGGGTACTGCAATAATAGCGCGTTTAACGCCTGAAGATGTAGAAGTAATTATATCTCCAAGATAGGTGTTATTAGTAGCAATAGCGCCTTTAAAGTAATCACGGTAAGCAAGATTATTTTTGGTCTGATTGCTTTGCAAGGTATAAGGTTCCATGAAGTAGGTATCGCCATTAGGCATAATGAATGCTATTCCAGCGATTTCAAGATAATGGGATATGATATCCTGTGCAATGTTTCTTTTTTGTGAATCTGAGGATTGGGGAATCCCATGCATTGTTTCCAGCGTAGCATTCAACAAGCTCGCATTAGGCACACTTTTCATTTCTGATAAGTTACTTGCAAATTCTAATATAGAAGCAGCGCCATAAAGTCTGTTTTCTAGACCATTGGTTAGTATATTTAAGCCTAAAAGATTATTTTTATTTGGTTCATCATACGGATTGACTTTTGTTTGGTTCAAATTGGAGGTTGATGAGATTAATAAAGTGTCTCCATGGACAGTGACCAGTGGAAATGACAAGATGATTGCAAATGTTCCTATAAGCAATTTAAAACTCAACTATATTCTCCCTAGAATATTCGAAGAACATGCTTATTATACATTATTTCAAATTTTTGAACCAAGTATTTTCTTTCTCTATTCAGGTCATAGCCATTATTCAAAAACATAACTCTGAGGTTTAGGCCGATCTAAATACATCGAGTAGAACAGTAGTAATAATTTAGCGTTATTGTAGCAATTCATAATAGTTTTAAATCAGCAACTACATGTTCAACCTTATTTCTTTTTATCGGTCCAAATGCTAAAACTGTGGGCTTATTTACATCTATCTTTATTTTTTGATCTTCTTTTACAATCTTGATTGGAAAACCTAGTTCATGAGATAACTCGATCAGTTTTGAATGCAATTCATGAAATTCTCTTTCCGAATTCACTCTCAAGACAATTTTTTGAGAGTCATGGAATTTCTTCCAAGTTGTATAGGTAATGTATTTTCTCTGTATGCATTCCTCTATAACATATTGAGTAACATCTGCTACTTTACCTGCAATCTGTCCTTTGCTCATTTTTATATCGGATCGTACCAAAAAAATCATCACGACTTTATTACCCTGCAGACTCATTTCTTTCACCTGACAATTTATATAATATGTTATTTAGTATATAGAACAAGCTACTACTATCACTATCACGTCTCAAATTATTCTCCCCATAATAAACTGTGGCACCTTAAATAGCCAGATTGATTTAACGAATAAAACTGAGGTATTGCAAATATCCCTATGGCAAGTTAATAATTGTTCTCTAAAATCTATTGACTTTAGCATAATTTTACTAAATTTCAAAAACCTTCAAATTAATAATAGCTGTGGTAAATTGGTTACTAACATAGAGATCTCGTTCGGTGGGATTTAGTTAAAAATCAAGTGTATCTGAATTCATGGTGTCATCGACGGAAAATCACAAAAAACATTATTAAAACTAGGATACAGTTCCAATCAAAAAGAGAAGGGTTCAGGAGGCAAGGTATTTACTCTCAAGATAGGTAACAAAGTAATCCGGATTATAGCCTTCATTCAAGCTCCTATCAAGAAGCACTTTGGGGGCATATGTTGATCCATATTGGTGTATTCTTAATCTTAACCATTCTCTGATAGGATTAAAATTACCCCTTTGGATGTCTTGCTCGTAACTTTCCAGATCTTTGCGCATCTTTGAAGCAATGATTGCTGAAACCAAATTTCCCAGGGTGTAAGTTGGGAAATAGCCAAAGAGGCCACTGCTCCAATGTGTATCTTGAAGCACTCCCTGTGACTCCTTAGTTGGTCTCACCCCAAGCAGCTGCTCCATCCTATCATTCCAGAATTCAGGAATCTCAGATACACTGAGCTCATCCCCAAATATTTTCTTCTCTATCTCATATCTTATTGCTATATGTAAATTGTAAGAAACTTCATCGGCGTCAACTCGTATATAATCAGCCTTGACATTATTGAAATAAAGGTACAATTCGTCATCTGTAGTTTGGTTTGCGAAATGTACTTGTTTTCTAATCAAAGGAGCTATCAATTGAACAAAGGGTAAACTTCTACACACAATGTTCTCCCAAAACCTTGACTGAGATTCATGGAGTCCAAGTGAAGATCCGCCTTCAATTGGAGTAAAAGATAAGGACTGATCACATTGTAGATTATACAAGGCATGACCAGCTTCATGTATGGTACTAAATATCGACTTTTTGAAATCTATCCCTTCATACCGAGTAGTTATTCTGATATCGTTGAGACCCATAGTCTCGGTGAAAGGATGAGTGGATATATCCATTCTGAAGCGTTTCATGTCGTATTCTAGGAGAGTCAAAATATTATGATTGAGCTCATCCACTTTATTGATATCGTAATTTGACTTTTCAAGGTTGTTCTCTTTGCAGAACGGGCTGCTTGATTCTACGAGTTTTTTCAGAATTTTCTGAATACGCGGAGTCAATACACCAAATACTTTATCCATGTCATCTACAGTAAGGTTTTCTTCGAATGTATCCAAAAGTGCATCATATGGATGCTTTTCATAACCCCTCTTCTCAGCGATTTGCTTTTTTATTTCTATCATTTTGCTCAAGTGTGGTTCATACATCTTAAACTCAGATTTTGCCCTCGCTTCCCTCCATGCCATGTTCCCCCTTATTCTTACCAGAGATTCTGCTTCAGTCAATTCATTGGGTATCTTGATCTGCTTAGTTATTTCCCTGTCGAGTAATCGTACAATTCCCTTCTCAAAGTCACCAAGGCTACCCAGTTTCTTAGCTGACTTAACAAGACCAATAAAATCTCTATTTAGCAGAAGATCCTTGTGCAGCATTTGAAGCTGAGAATCGGCCACTCCTCTTTCTTCTGTTCCTTCTCTAGGCATATAAGTCTCGAAGTCCCAACCCATTAGAGAAATGGCATGTTTTAGCGACCACATTGGTTTATAAGCATCAAGGATTTGATTCATGACAGGGTTTTCGCATCTCACTTTGTAATACCTTTTATGGACTCAATCACATCGGTCAATTAATCCTTGCTAGCCGAGATCGCATCTGAAAAACCACAGTAGTTGCATAAAAGTGAAAGCGAAAATCATATGCTTCAATGGCCGAGACATTGTTTTTGATTTGATCTTTAACGGAAATACTTCGTAAAAACATTTGTTTACTTAAAGATGGATTCGATCAGACATTCTATGGATGTTGAAATTATCGGTAGACTATACTGAGATTTGTTACAGATCTGATGCCGGATTGGTTGTGCGTAAAACAAATTTGACCCTAATTTGAAACTCAGTTTTATGATACTGATTATATATATCTGTGTTGCAGGATACGATAAAATAACATTGATGATTAATTAAACTATAGGCTCTAAAATCAAATTTTACTCTGTTAGAACAAAGTAATACAGAAGAAACATCTAGAGGTATAATTAATAGTCATCATTAAATGGTAAGTTAAAAGTATAGATTTGTGAGTTGACATGAATATACGCGAATTTGTTTTGTAACCTTTTCTTGTTTATGTACCAGGATCTGGACAATAAGGGACGGCGAATCTAATCAGCGTTCCCTAAATGATTCAATAAATATGCGGTAGAAAAGAAAAGAATTAAAACGATGAGATCCCGATAAAACAGACAAAGAATGTCTTTTGCAGGTGAACTAAAGGAAGACTCGATAGACTTGTGGAATAATATACTTGACCATGTATTTATTCAGGAAATCTCAAACGATACTTTACCAAAAGAAAAGTTTATTGCTTATTTACTTCAAGATAGGATTTTCCTAAAAGAATTCTGTATTTTATTAGATAAGGGTATGAGGATGACTCTAGATAACAATATAAAAAAATGGTTCAAGGAACTAATAAGGGATATTACCAAAATAGAGATGAAAATGCAAGATGAACTATTAGAATTATTAAGATACACAGATTATGATACAACTGTAGCATCCTTGCCAAACGAGACGACACTTGATTATATTTACGTTACAAGGAAGTTGTCAACGGAGCCAGTTAAGTTATACGAATTAATTTCATTCATTGCCCCTTGTCCTTGGACATACTATGAAATAGCCGACAAAATCAGTAAAGAAAATAGAATAAAAGATATTGTAACAAAAAGATGGATTGAATTCTATTGTTCAGATGAATCCAAACAACAAGTCAATCATATCATTCATATGTTAAACGATATATCAAAGGATTTGACCCAGAATGAAAAGTCTGTTATGAAAAGACATTTCAAAATGGCTTGTAGGAATGAATTGGATTTCTGGAACATGGCTCATAACACAAAATTAACTAGAATTTCTTAATTGATAAGATGTAGTAGCACGTGTTTATGGATAAAGTAGATAATGAATAGATTTAAGGTAGATAGCGCCCGTTTGTTATAATATAGTTCTCCTGCTGGATAACCCACAGTAAAATTAGAATTCTAATATAGGCTTTAAATTTACAAATTAAGTTACTAGTCTTATTTTTTGAATCATTTAATTAAACCAGCCATATATTTTGATCTTTCCAAATAATTTCTTTTATGTTCAAATCCTACATTGTATTGTTTATGAATAATGTAGTTTTTTGTACTCTGACTAATGTGTAATACTCAGTTCTAGTATTTGCTATTTGATGTTTTTGTTTTGTTATAATGATTTTACTAAATTTACAAATCATAGAATAATCGCTATGATTATGATTGTAAAAATATAGAACAAGAAACATATTTTTCAATAGTTCAATATGCTTAACATAAGATTAGTAATGAGACCGAGTGTAATAGTTGCAGGAAGAGATGTTTTTATTTGCGTTCTCTTCTGCTTTTCAAGTGATCCACAAGAAATGTTGCAAAGGCGCCGGCAGCCCCAGCGATCACAAGTGCTATTGCGTTACCCCATATCTCCCAAAAGGCGGTAAATGTTTCATTTACAGTTAAAGGTGGTAGCACAGTAATTGTCAAGTTAGCTTTGCTAGTTATGTATCCAATTGTAGGATACATCTTAGATATTTGAAACTCGGGATCTGCAGTATCAGTTACAGTATCATTAAACATAGGCAATTTTGATGATGTAGTTTGTATCAACATTGAAGCCAAAATTGGTATATCGTACACGCCTACTGGTGTTTGTGGAGTTACCTTCACCCTAAATAAGGGGGGATGAACTCTTTCGGCAGATACATTTAAGCCCTCAAAACTGTAAGATTGGCCGTCGTCAAATATTATACTAGTAACATTATCAGAAAGAGGTGTTTCAAATTCAGAAGGAATAAACTGCTCCTCGCCTTGTCTTATAACTAAATCCGTTGGATCTGTCAATATGTTTATTGTACCCGGCGGAACAGCTATCCAATTTGTAAAATCTCTTACCTCATTTGATTTGAAGGATTCTGCCGTATAAAACGATAAACCGTAATTGCTAGGAGAATGTATGGAATCAAGGTCCAATCGAAGGTTAACATGTCCTGGACCTATCGTAGAACCGCCAAAGGGTATAGTGTAATTTTCCTCAGAGTATACAAGTGCACGGGAACCTGTAGATGATAATTGGTAAAGATATTCGCTCCATTTGCCATCCTTTACTTCAATAAAATAATCGTAATTCGCTCCGTTATAACCTGAATTTTCAGGCAGTGTGACAATAGCAATAAGCATACCATATCTTAAAATTCTATCAGGCTGATTATATATCGAAGCATTTTCGGAATTTGATGCTAACCAAAAGGTAGTATTCAAAGTTTTTCCATCACTAAAGTAATTTACTGATAGAATATCTGCATAATCAGACCCTAAATGGGTACTTGCATTGCCAAAAGTTTGAATCAAATCACTCCTCTGATTAGCAATTTCTTGGTCAGAGATTAAAGATTCATCAAATGCTGGTGATACAGCAAAAGCTGGTGATACAGCAAAAGTAGGGGGAACTAAAGTAGAAGGAATAAGGAATGACAAAAAAAATACTATTGACAATAATACACCTACAAATACAATAACAAAGGAAAAAAATACTGGAAACCGTTTTCTCATAATTTGAAAATCCCGCAAGTATATTCCTATACATTGAAAATTGAATCACATGTAAATAAGCCTTTGCCACGTTGTAAATGAAACTAATTAAAGGCAGATATAATTAAGTAAATTAAATTTGAAACGATCTCATGTAAACCTTTATCATTTTCCGCCCATTTCATTAATTCGGTCAAGGGTCAAGGTACGTAATATTCTGTTAATTTGTTTTATGTTCCTCTTGTATGCTGTAACCCATCAACAAACTGTTGTCGTACACACGATATCAAAACCTCAAAGTTAATGAAATAGTCCGTTACTAACTAAGAAATAGACAAAGGTTTAAATTTTCAATCTGACTATGTGGAATCTTATTGCAAGCTATAAATTTATAGGATAATTGGATTTGTAATTTATTAATCGATTTCAACCATATGAATTATATAAATTGCTTAAGAAATTAGATATAAAGTCATTGCTGTGAAAAAAGTCTTAATATTACAATATTGTCCATTTTGGGGATAGGAATAATATTAGTCCCAATAGATTTTTCAAGGATTGTTAATGTTTTTGCTCAAAGCAATTCTTTGGGCCAAGAAGGCGATGGTAATGAAGCATCTCAGAGAGAATCCAGTTCTCTATCCTCCAATCAAAATAGCATGTGTGTATCTGGAGAAAGCACCTCACTAATTTGTAATAATTTATCTAACCAAGATATAAGTAACGGTCGGCAGGGTGAACAAGGAATTCCGGGCCCCTAAGGATGAGCACTGTTACCATCATTGATACTAATTTATGTATATATTTTAGGATTTTTGTAATGATTACACAATAAAGGGAATTATAATAGTGAATCAAGCATCAAAAGAAATGTTCTTAAAAATAAACCGAGTAAAATTGGAACTCAGTTCAATTTATTTTGTTATTAATTTCGTATGATCCAAATTTTACTATTTTAAGATTTTCAATTTAATTTTACCTGATACCAACTATACATATAGCTTCGTTATTGAGACTTACTGGTCCTTGTTTATCATTACTATCGGTTCTGGTAGTTGTGTATTTTGATACCTCTTGAGTTATTGTATTCCATATCTGCTCAGTACTCTCTTTAGACTGGTTTTTCAACATAGCATTGACAGGGGCTGCTATATCTTGAGTGAACTTTGTGTATTGTTCTGCGGTATCAAACTTGAAGGTCAAATTGACTTTTTCTATCTGAATATTTTTAAATCCAGCTTTTTCAAAAGCCGTATAAAGTAATTTCTCATCAGCCAAACTAAAGGTCCCGGCGTTCCAGGTGGAGGCAACGGGATATTAGTTTCACGTCTAGATATGTTCATGGGGATAGAGAGTTGTGGTACTTTATCTGGTGTAGACCAAACGGCTGCAGCAAAGCGTCCGCCATCTACTAAGGATTTATAAGTATTGGAGAGACCCGCCTCAATATTTGGCAAAAACATCAACCCCCATCTACAAAGTGCCGAATCAAATGTGGATGGCTGTAAAGCGATTGTTTCTGCATCGCCTTCTCTAAACTCCATTCTGTTATCCAAGCTTCGGGATTTGGCCCGTTCTTTTGCTATAGATAGCATTTGAGGCGACAAATCAGTTGCCAACACATATCCGCTATTACCGACACGATTAGCTGCAGTAATGGCTGGCTCACCTATCCCAGTTGCAATATCCAAAACCTTTGAATTGGGTTTTATATCAGCAAGCTCAATTAATTTATCACTGACTGTTTGTGCACCATTTTCAAATATCCTCCACCATTTTTGCCATCCTAAAGCCACATCATCCCAGCTTTGACGTTGGCTTTGTTTAATTTGATCAGATTGTGGATTCGTCATACTAATGCATTTTAATGCATAATGATGTTATAGCCTTTGCTATATTGTGATGGTACACAGTGATTCTAGTTTCATTTGTAATTGGAGAACCTTTTGTTATTAAGTTGTACTAGAACTTCGTTACCACGACGAACTTAATCCTACGGGCCGAAGACACATTCATATATTCAATATCTTTTCTTAACCTATGCTAGACAATGACTTTTTTTACTTTGACTATACCTTTAGCATTACGATAAACAATTGGAATGATAATTTAGATTTCGAAATTCATAACTTTAGTTTGAAAGATAGGACAGGTAAAAGAGTTACTCAGAGTGACTCTTTTAGTCTTTGGTAATATGTAAAATATGAAATAGAAATTTTATAAATGTGACGACTGTCAACAAATATTTGGTCGAAAGTGGAATGCACAGCGTCAAAGTAAGACAAATCATAGCGCTGCTTCTGATTTAATCAATAATAATATCAAATCCCCAATTTCATATGTGTCACAAAGCAAATATAATAACTATAAAAAAATCTAACATTTTCACTCAAGCCTGATTAGACCTATTTAATGAATACCATGAAAGTTTATCGGATATATTCAATCTGGATAAAGATGATTTTAAAATTATCAAGATTATTGATCAGTTGATTAAACCCTTTGGTGAATTCGAAGAATTATTAAATTACTATGATTTAAGGACAAGAGCATTTATTCTTTTAAAACGTTTTGATATAATCTAACAATCTCATAATCCCGTAGGTATCATGAATGAAATGGTCGAGCTGTTTCGTTCAATAAATGGAATTAAGAAGATTGTAGTGTATAATCTATTGATTGATAAAACCTCTGGATCTTATAACCGATGTCAAAAACAAGGTCAAGAATTCAGATATATTTAAAAGACAAAATAATTAAAGAAAATTTCTATTAGTAATCAATCTATTCCCTAAACCTTTTTGTCCAAGTTTGAGGAACACTAACGCCGTTCATACTAGCAACTTAAGGACATTATATCCTCTAATATACAGTCAAACAATGTTTTGGTTCAGATTATCTTCAATCTTGAACCATATACCCGTGTGCCAAAATAATCTGGTAAACATTGAATTCATTTTATAACCTTAAACTAAAAAGAAAAGATTTATACTTTCTGATAGTAAATATCAGATTATGTATATATGTTCTAAAATAATGCAATCATTTTCAATCATTGTAATTTTGACAGTAACCATAGTTTCTTTGGCTTCCATGACAGTTCTCTGCCACGGAGGATCTGATTCATGGATCACAGAATCTGCTTTTGCTCAACTTACTAACAACAATATTATCCAGATTGTAAGCACCTCTACCTATACGGATGATTTTGGCAACTTTCATGTTATAGGTGAGGTAAATAACACATCAATAGACCCTCAAACAAATATCATAATTACTACACTTTTATCTGATACTAACAATAACGTTTTAGTTGGAAACCACTCCGCATTTACATCAATATCAACTCTTAGACAAACCGAACTATCTCCATTTGATATAGTAATACAGGATCCTCAAATACTAGGCAAGTTTAACTTTATGGAATTTTCTACTATTTCGCAACCTGCAATAGAGAAACCAGCAAACCTCGTATTAAATGGAACTAGTGCCTTTTTAGACAATATTGGAAATCCTCACATCACTGGTAATATTATCAACCAAGGACAATTCCCTGAACAATTCTTAAATCTAGTTGCAACATTCTATGATAATTCAAGTCTAGGAGTTGTAGGGACTCAAAGTTTTGGCCTAAACGTTGGCAATTTATCTCAAAATCAAATGACACCATTTGATATCACTATTTTTGATAACAAGACAAAATCCCAAGGCAAGTTCTATTCCCTAAACATGGATTCCACTCAAAGTTCAATGGCTTTTCCAACCAACACAAAGTTTTTTTTTAATAATGATGGTTTTGGTGGTGGAGTAGGTACAGGATTCATGGATAGTGGTGGAAGTCTGTTTGCAACTCCACCACCTTTAAGCGATAATCAAGGGTTTGTAAATGATGATAATACTGGCCAATCATCCTCATCTGGGTCTAGTAACGGCAATTCTGCTCCTTCTCCTACGGGTGCTGAACTTGATATAGAAATAGATGTTGAGAATGATCCTCTAGTGAGAGGAAATATTCAAACAATCGATGTGACAGTTAGTGACGAAAATACACAAGAAAAAATTGCTAATGCCAATACTGATCTTAGGGTATTTTACACTACCGACTTTGATAAAGTAGAAAGTGGTCAAACAAATAATAATGGAGTAGCAACATTTGAGATTGAAATTGGTCCGGGATCTAATACTGGCAATTTTGATGTTACAGCCATAGTCAATGCAGCGGGATACACCACAGAAACGGATCGAGCAACTTTTGAGGTTATTGAAGAACCAGATGATACTAATGAAACAAGTAGTCAAAACAATACTACAGATACAGATAACAATAATGGCACTGGCACTAACGATAGTGAAGAACAAACAAATGGAAACACTAATCAGAATGAAGATGCAGAAATAGAACCCACAACTGATCAGGAACAACAAGAACAAGAGGAGCAAAATGAGAACGGTAATAGTGAAGGTGATTCCGGTGAAGGTAGCAGTAGCGATAACGGCAATAATGATGAAAACAGTAATGAACAAAATGATAGTAACAGTGGTGGAAG